>CAYMGX010000237.1:0-3966 GCA_964390065.1 uncultured Fibrobacter sp.
CTTTATCAGGCTTTTCGCTGATTCCCGATACCGTTGTTTGCCAGCGGTGCCAGAGTTTCCGTTCGAAAAACGGTTTTGCTGCAATCGCAAGAACTCCTGCAATTGTGCCGGATAGCGGCACTATCGAAAAGGTAACCAGACTGATTGCAACTGATAAGGGAACGGCTATTCCTATGCAAAGCGATACGGTGCTGTTAAGCAGATGACTGGAACTGATGGAGGAAAGGGTTACTGCAATCACAGCACGAATACCGGCATCTTCCTTTTTAACTGCACATTGCACCGGTAAGAGCTTAAACATGCTATTTATTGTAAATTTTGGAATCATTTTCATCATGGTAATCGATCTGGTGTACAAATCAAGATCAAGTTCGTTTTTTTCCCACAGGTCAAGAAGCTCATCACTCCAGATTTTAATGACACGACAATCGAGATAAATAAATGTAACGACCACCACAGGAAGGAGAAAAATCGTGCAAAGAGGTTGCCAGGAAAACGTTACTATTGATAGAATCGCTGCAGTTGCAACAATTGCAACAACCACAATAATCGTATTACGATAATTTTGTGTACGTCGCTCGATTGTCCTCAGAGTCCGGTCGATTGAGTGCTTGACAGGATTGATAGGTGATGAGGATTTGTTTTCAGGCATTTAAAATTCCGGTTTATTTGTTCAATAAAAGTTGTAATTCTAATGTTGTAAACTGAATAGTACGGTCTTGTTGTGGGCACTTGTTCGCCAAAATTCTATGGTATACTTTTTCTCACCCTAATCAAGAACAGAAAGAACTGGAGACCTGCACTGAAGTGACAGGCCACACAATGTTGCATTTCTTTACTTTATCACACTAATTAAGGGCACCCTTTAAACCTTGACTGAAGTCAAGGGCACACAAGTTCATTCTATAAATCACACAGGCCAAGGGCATCAGTTCGATTTATAGTTAAAAAGAGATATTCTATTTTATCCTTTGTAGTAGGTATATCTTCCTCTTCTTTAAAACCGATTGTAAGTTCGATTTCAGGACAGTAAATTATACCTTCGGTTGCAGTTCTTTGAATATTATAGAGATCAAGCAGTGACAAAATATCTTCTCTTGAAAAATCATTGATTTTTTCCTTGAGAAATATCAAATCAACAGGATTCTTTCCGTATAGTTTGGTAAATGCCGTTATTTGACTCGCTTTCAATGAATTTTCATCATAATGAACATGTATCCCTAAAATCGTAAAATCATCACTTCTAACATTACTTTCCTTTTGTGTAAACCATGAGGATATCGGACTACGTGAAATAGCCCAAATTTCTTCTTTTGACATTTTAAGATGGAATGGTCCAATTCCAATAAAAGGTTTTATTTCAAAATCATCCATCAACATTCCTCCTTATTAATATAATCTATGAATAAAAATGTTTTTTTTAAAGGAAATAACAAAAGGTCAGGCTCCGTTGCATTGATTAGTTTTAGAATATACATCATCATTAAGTGAATCTATCATTTCGAGGATAGCATCATCGTATTTATTACCAAATTTGGACTGAATATCATCAATATCCATTAGAATAGCTTCATCAAACCGACCTTGGTTGATTAAATCTCGTTGTCGTTGTCGATAATCTGCAGATCCTGGTACCGAGCCATGACTTGCAGTCTGTCTATGATCGGAAGGATCCATTTTTATAGCAGGACCATCCATTAGATTAAGATCCGTATGGCTATAAGCATTCTTTGCAGGCATATGATGAGAATCCTTTTGATCGTTTACTGGTAATTTCGTATCTCTATGCCTACCTCCTTCAACGAGACCAAAAGGATCTACCAAATTAATAGGATTCCATACATACCTGAATACATTTAATCCACCCGCAAGCCCAATCGGATCCTTACATAAAAACTGACCCACCTCCCCATCATAATACCTGAACCGGTTATAGCACAACCCGCTCTCATCATCAAACCATTGACCCTGAAACCGTATCTGACAATCAATCTCATTAACCCCGGTTCTGTCAACCACACCCCAGGACTTGTGCACCACCGACCAGACAATCTTACCCGCTTCATCCACCATCTCCCGTGGAGTTCCGAGGTGGTCGGTGATAACTGAATAGAATTTATCATTTTCTATTTTGCCAAGGGGCCTAAATGAATTCTGTTCAAATAACCAAGTAATCGGTTCTTTGTCATTTACAGTATGTTGAATGACTACATTGCCATACCATACGAATTGCTCCGTTTTATCCGGACCTTTTTTTGAAATGCGGCGGCCTAATGCATCATACGAATAATTCCACACCGCGCCATCTGGCCTCGTCACCGTTTTCAGCTGATCCCGCTCATCCCAAGTGTAAACCCACTCCTGCGGTGAAGTGGTGGAGGCATGTTCAATTTTTCTTATACGTCGACCATTTCCATCATGTTCATATCTGGTATCACCAGAACTCTGGAGCTGATTGCCTGCACCATAGGTATTCCGGATCTCCTCGCTTACAGAGATTGTCTGTACCATGTTCCCGGTGCTGTCATACGCAAACTGTTCACTTTCGCCCTGTGATCGTAATGCTTTAATCAACCTCTGTGCGGGATCGTAGACATACTCAGTTTTCCCCCAAAAACCATCGTCAATTGATAGCAGCGAACCGGCATTGTCATACCTGTAGCTTCTGCTTACCGCAATAGTGCTTTTTGTTCCTGCTGACAAATCATCAGATAAACTAAGTGCATACGAGACATCTTTGGGTAGCACATGCAGCCGCTGCTCGACCATCTGTCCTACATTGTCATATTCACGGTCAAGTCTTGCGCGTTTTCCCGGCAGCAGGCGGGATGTTTCTTCACCATAAGAATTGCGGTTGAACTCTACTGTATGATTACCATTCGTTGTAAGCTCAACCATATCACCATTGGCGTTGTTTTTGTATCTCGCTTCAAAACCTTTACTTGTCGAATTACGAATGATATTGCTTGCCGCATCATACTCAGTTTCAACCCAGTCATCACCCTGCAACTCTTTAATAATTCTGCCAAGAGGATCCCGCTCGAATGCAACTTTACACTCTTCATTGAATGCAGAAATCAGGTTACCGATTGGATCATAATCAAAGGAGGAGGCTCCACCACCTGGCAGTGTCTCCCTAACCAGCATACCTTTTGCATTGCGTTTGAACGCAATGCGCTTGTCCATATTGTTCGTAGTTGCCAGGAGGCGGCCTGCCAAATCGTAGTCGAAGCGTGTTACCCGCTTGTCAAATCCGGTTTCTCTGACAACCCTTCCTGAGCCATCCCGATCGAACGTGTAAACCTCACCCTTTTCATTGATCACCCGGTCAAGCTGTTTCGGCTCGGTTCCCCATTCAAACCGCACGCTGTATTTATTGGGATCGATTTTTTCCAGAAGTCGTTGACATGAACCATAGTGATATCTGGTCTCTCTCCCTTCACCATCAATAAACCTGGTTAGTTGTCCGCCTGCATTGTATTCACCTCTGATCGTAGTCTTATCCGGAAAGATGATTCTCAGCGGATTTCCTGCAGTATCGTATTCAAACCTGGTGGTATCTCCCAACGGCCCCAGTTTCTCAAGGAGCCTGTTCTCCTCATCGAACTGATATTTTGTAACATTTCCAAGCGGATCGGTGATATCATGGAGAATGCCATTACTGGTAAATGACTGCCTGAACTCTGCTCCAAGAGGATCTGTTGACGAAACAAGATTTCCCTCAAAATCATAGTTCAGTTTCCAGACTGCGCCCAGGGGATTAACTGTCTCAATAAGCCGGTGCTGATTATCATATTTCCGTGTCCATACACCTCCATTGGGTGCCTTTAGTTTTACCGGCTGATGAAAGTCGTTAAATTCTATTTCCCAGCTGTTTCCAAGTTGATCGATGATTTTCGACCGGTTTCCCATTGCATCATACTCATACACAACCGCTCCACCAAGAGCATCGATCTCCTTGACAAT
>CAYMGX010000238.1:0-3927 GCA_964390065.1 uncultured Fibrobacter sp.
TAATTCTTTTCCCATTTGCACTACGCAAAGAATCTACAACCTTTTTTGAAACAGGCCAATTAAACGGAACTTTTTTCCATATCATTTTGTAAACTCTATAATCATTGTGTGCTGTGCCATGCAAATGATCTTTATGTATTTTCAATGTATAAACAAGTGCGCTAATTGCCGTGTCTACTATCACAACTGTGCTACACTGCTGTACAAAAAATCCGGCACAGTTAAATTTATACCTGTGACGATTGTAAAATTCTGCAGATACATTGCCATCATTCAGTAAACATAATTCATAGGGAACGTTTAAATCTCCATCATAGATTCTCATGCCATCAGTACTAAGTATCTCCATCAATGACCATGTTCCCCAGAAATTACGGAATGGCTCTGATGTGCTACCAACTGAATACAAAAAAACAACTAAAACTATACAATATTTTTTCATGAACCATATTCCATAATTTGATACTTTATCACAGTTGTATCGTTTGAAATATCAACAGACAATTACCATTACCCGCTACCGATGCATATCAGACTACTTTTGATCACTTGCAAACTTCTATTCATCTGAAACCTTAAACCCCAGCACCATACCTCATTCTCGCTTATTTTTTTCCTGCAGATATTAAAATCAACTTGCCATACCGGTATATCATTTATTGATGTACATCTACTTTTATTAAATTTCAGTGCGGTACACTCAATATCCAAATAATTAACACCTGAAGAATCTGCAAAGTAGCTTAAAAAACCTGCTAAGTATTGTCCGATGGTCGAATCATTCGAATCAGTGCCTACATTATTACAACTTTGACAATTTCGTAGTTTTTCCATGTTCAGTGAAAATACAGCAGTAATTATCTCTTTTTTTGTAGGTTTTCGATAATAATGTTCTTTGTTAACAACCTCAGATGTGGTGATGTTGACAATTAAAGATATCATGAGAACTGTTTTATACAGTTGGAAATGTTCCATAAAATACCTCAATTGTACTCCCTTTATAATGTTTCTTGAATTGTTGAGGCGTTTGTTTTACAACCTGATCTTTTGAATTAGAATAATGGTAAATCATTCCACCAGAAAAAATGCCAATATGTTTTGCCGGGACATTTAACATTTCTTTTTTATCAACTTTAACATTTTTTGAAGATGTAACAAAAGCTAAACAAGATGTTATGGATTCTGGCTTGTCATCCCATCTACCTACAAGAGGACATTCTGAAAAAACTTCATGTACTCTAATTGATGCTCCTGGTTTAGGGCCCTTGTTTGTCATTCCGTAACATTTGAATCCAAATGTATATCCCTTCACATGGCTTACAAAGTGAGCACAATGATTTTTGGAATTATCAGTATATTCATTTGGACAAATTTCGGAAATACTCTTACCAAGATATTCATCCAACGCAGCATCTCCATCGGTAGAACTACTTTCTGATGCCACGGTTACAAAAACTGTTGTCGTATCAATAGTTTGTAACGAATAGTCTAAAACTGCCATATCACCATTCTCCAAAAGGTCTGTTTTTAAACAGTGTTTTCTTCTCTCCCGATCCACCCAGGTCAACTTCAAGCGTATACTTCAAAGATGTATCTAAGTCTTCATATAAAAGTTCAAGCGTATTATTTCCTTTGTCAGCATCATCTTTAACGGACAGTGTTTTTTTATACGAATGCAAGTTATCAGTGCTATACAAAGTATATAAGTCATCTCGTGCTTCAGGTGCATTAGGATTAATATCAAGTTTTATTTTTAAAAACGATTTTTCGTTCTTTATATTTTGTTGTACACTTTCAATATCGATATTTGCCCTGTTTTGTGCACACCTCGCCATATACTGCAAATGTGCCATATACACATATTCATCATAAACGCTACCGTCTTCAACCGCATACCCGAGCAGACGCAAGCCCATTCGTAAATTAGCAACATTCATCTTGTGCTCTTCGCCATCAGCGCAGTCGGGGTGATCATCGATCTGCTGTAGTTTTGCATCATCTGCACCGTAAAGTATCATAAACCGTGTCGGCATGATATTGGGATCATTTTCCGGGTTGGGATCATCACCGGAGATAAATCCCATGGCCATTGATGTTAATGTTCCAAAGTCAAGATATGATGCAAAGAAGCGCGCGGCTTCATATCCCTCTTCGCTTTCGATAGCTTCAAGGATTTCAACAAAATCTGCAATGGTTATTTTTTCAGGCGGCTCTGTTTGATCAGTTTCCCCATAGTCAAGAACAAGCAGCTCAACCTGCCGTTTAAATGATTCCGGGGGCATATAGGGCTGACAATCTGCCATTACCGACTGAATCTCAAGCGGGAGTGATTCGGTTCCTTTGGGCGGCTTTATTTTTCCTGATTTTAGCCCATCCATTGTCGTTGAACTACCTCCGCCACCGCTTCCGCCGCCACCTCCGGCTCCTGTACCAATAAGAACATTAAAAGCCCCCATAACTACTGGTGCCGGAGGCCCGGCACAAAGGAAATTATCTCCTACCGTGGATGCCGGCAAACCGCCAATAAGGACAGTTGGTACACCGGGGCCGATATTATTCATTCCAACATGCGGTACGTATCCGGTGAACATTGGACAAACATGCATATCCGCACCAACCCGTATTGCAGGGACATTATTGATAAGCACTGTCGGACAACCGGGGCCGATAACAGACCCGCCATGGGCGGTTAATGATCCGAGTTTCGTTGCTGGTCCTGGCATACAATTCCTTTTGTAAAGAAGTGACAAGTGACACGTAACGAGTGACATGTAAGACAAAAGACACAGATTAACAAACGTACAAACGATACTACTTAAACAGACATTTTGATCGTTTCCGGATAATTACCTTGATAAAACCATTGTGCGAAAAGTACGGAATTCTTCTCAAAATGCAATTTTTTGTGAACGTTAGTAGAAAGATATTTTGCGGGCAGGGGGGGAGGCAAGGAAGAAAGGAAGAGGGGAAGAGAGGAAGAGGGGAAGGTTGAGGTTGAGGTTGCATTGACAAGGTAGCAGTATGCTTGTGCGCTTGCCCCCACCCGCTCCCAAAGCCGGGCGACCTCCCTCCTGCGGCAATGTCGTTAAAGTAACGTTGACACGTGAGACACGCCCCGCAGGAGGACTTGAAGAAATAGGCTAAACAAGCTATTCTGCTCTTAAAGTCCCCCTGCGGGAGCCCCTTGGGAACACCTGCCGAGGTGGGATTTAGGGGCGCTCAAGCGGCACAGTTGCAACTTGTCAAACTTGCGTTTATGACATTGCCTTCTGGTCACAAGAAGAATTCACTTTGTTGACAATATAGCAAACCGGATTTCTACCTGATTTGGTCAATTCGCTGATGCTGGAGTATAATGAAAACTGACATTTTAAAAATTTAAAAGCCACATTTAAAAAATTATTAATTTTTACTTGTCTTTCAGGATTAAAACCTTTATTTTTATTGTTCCCAAGTTTAAATGTACAAAAACAATTAAAAGATTGAGGTTTTTATGTTAAAGGTGTCACCATTGTTCAGTTTGGCAATTTTTTTGTCAATAATTTCTTTTTTAACCTGCAAGTCCCTTCCAACCAATCCCTATGAAAACCCGAAAAACGTGAAAGTTGATTTGTTCCTGAAAGGAAATAAACCGACTGCGTTGCAAAACGATTCCATTTGGGTTGGTGTTGTGGTTAATATCCCATCTCTTATAAAAAGTATACGGGCTGAGCAGGGTGATGATTCAAAAGAAGTTTTCTTATCGTTGAATAATCCAACTTCGATTGATCCGGACACCGTTTATTTCAAAACAGCATACAAAACAATTGGAACTAAGACTATAACGATAAAAACAGTTCTATCAGATAATAACCCCAAAGATTTTCCATTTGAAATAGAAGTGATACCTGGAACCGCATCAGTATGGAAACAGGATTCACTTCTAAT
>CAYMGX010000239.1:0-3871 GCA_964390065.1 uncultured Fibrobacter sp.
TGCATTCATAGATGGCATCTGCGGTGATTCTATGGAGATCTATCTTGTTATAAAGGATCAGATTGTTATTGATGTATCATTTTACACTGATGGCTGCGAATCATCCCGTTTTTGCGGTGCAGCAGCGGCTTCACTATCAAAAGATAAATCAATTAACGATATTTTGCGAATTGCTCCAATGAACATTGTTGATCTATGGGGCAACAAAAGCGGACTTCAGATTCATTGTGCAATTTTAGCTGTCAGTACCCTGCATAAAGCAATTGCAGATTATCTGCTGCGGTTCGAACGTTCCTGATTTATTTTTTGCATATCACAGAGGTGAAGAATTAATTCTCTAGAACTGAAATAGGCTGACAAACAAATAAAATAGCAACATTCGACTCACAAATTTCCCGGAAGAACCTTTAATACAAAGCAAGAAAAATCATATGATTAATAATTTTAAAGCAACAATACTCATTGATAACAAACCAAACCCCAATCCCGCTGACTTGTTGTGTGAACATGGACTATCCATCTGGATCGAGATAGATTCTATCTGCATTTTATTTGATACCGGGCAGAGTCATAAATGTATTAAAAATGCCTTACAACTCGGTATCGATCTATCTCGTACAGAATATCTCATTTTGTCGCATGGACATTATGATCACACTGGTGCACTTGATGCAGCTATACAATATGCGCCACAGGCAAAGATTTATTGTCACCCCGATTGCACTATTACACGCTATAGTCATTACGCGGATGGTACAGTTAAAAATATTGCAATTCGTGAATATGCGCGGCATGCACTTGATGAACACAAAAAACAGATTACTTATATAGAATCATTCAACTACATTACAGATTCATTTGGAATTATTACATCAATACAAAGAAGCACATCCTTTGAGAACACAGGCGGGACATTTTCTCTTGACTTAAAGGGAGACAATACAGACACAATTCCAGATGACCTTTCGCTCTTCTTTTTGACATCTCGCGGCATTGTTCTTGTCTGTGGCTGCTGCCATTCTGGTATAATCAACACGATACGCTCGTTGCAGCAAAACATACCTGATATTCCAATAGTTTCTGTTATTGGTGGATTGCACCTTGTTAATGCGTCAGAAGAGCGTATATCGGGAACCATTGCCGGACTTGGAAAAGTAATGAAACCATTATTATATCCATGCCACTGTACCGGAGATATCGCGGCATCAGCGTTACATCACGCATATCCTGAACGTGTGGTTCCTGTCTACACCGGATATTCTATCACAGTGTAATACTACCTGATTCGGACGATTCTTTGGTATGGATCGCATCCCGATCACACAACACAGTTCCTTTACAATAATGACATCTGTATTCAAAATAGTGTAACAACCCGTTGCACATTTACTGCTGAGATGCTATTTTTCATATTATGAATATTTCTACTGTAAAAAAAATTGATTTAATATCGGAGCAGATTCTTGATTCGATTGCTGATGGTGTATTTACGGTTGACACTGACTGGAATATAACGTTTTTTAATAAAGCTGCAGAAATAATAACCGGTGTAAGTAAAAAACACGCCCTTGGGCAAAAATGCTGGGAGGTTTTTCATGCAGAAATTTGTGAACGTGACTGTTTTTTAAAGAGAACCCTGAAATCCCGCAAGCCTTATGTTAATAAAACAATTCATATTATCAACCTTGCCGGCAAAAAAGTTCCTGTTAGTATTTCGACCTCAATGTTATGCGATAAAGACGGGAGTGTACTTGGCGGCGTAGAGACATTCAGGGATATCAGCGAAATTGAATTACTGCGTAAAGAAGTTGAGGGGAAAAATTGTCACCATGATATTCTGACAATAAACTCCCGGATGCTTGATCTGTTAAACAAACTTCCAATCATTGCAGAAAGCGATACTCCGGTGCTGATAACAGGAGAAAGTGGTACCGGCAAGGAGCTATTTGCACGTGCAGTACACAATCTTAGCGGACGCGCATCAAAACCTTTTATTGCAATAAACTGCGGCGCACTTCCCGAAAACCTTCTTGAATCCGAGCTATTCGGCTATCGCAAGGGTGCATTTACCGATGCAAAGACTGACAAACCGGGGAGATTTGATCTTGCAAAAGGGGGAACGCTGTTTCTTGATGAAATCGGAGATATGCCAAAGTCGCTTCAGGTAAAGCTGCTCAGGGTGCTTCAGGAAAAACAGTTTGAACCACTTGGCGCAACAAAACCGGTCACTACAGATGTCAGAATTATTGCGGCAACAAATAAAGACCTTGCATCAATGGTGGAAACCGGCGATTTCCGAAAAGATCTTTACTATAGAATACATGTGCTTCCGATACATCTTCCTCCATTACGGGATCGTAAAGATGACATAGCGCTTTTAATTAAAAGCCTGCTTAATAGTAAAGCAGTAGCAATCAATAGCAAACAGATTATGGTCACCCCCGAAGCAATGAATTTTTTAACGCAATATGATTATCCTGGAAATATACGTGAGCTTGAGAATATTATCCAGTATGCATCAATTCTCTGCCTTGGGAAACCGATTCTCCCCGACCACTTGCCATCATATATTACTGAGGCAGAAATACCGGATGTTTCTCCTAAAGTAACACGAGCTGATACTGTTCAGGATTTTGAAAAACAACAGATACTCGATGCACTCCATAAATGTAAACATAAAAAATCAGAAACTGCCCGATATCTTGGAATTCATGTAACGACACTATGGCGGAAAATGAAACATTTTGGTATTGTTTGATTCGGTTTTTCGTTTAAAAAAAGCATTGTCCTTATTACTTTCATAGTGTATGTTATATAACATGCACTACAATGGGCATTGCATCTATTTATAAAGGAACCGTATGGTATCAACCTGGATCTCATTTTTAATAGCATCAACATTTGTTGTTGGTGCCGGTATTTTTATCGGGCGGATCAGTGGAGCGATCGGTGAGCGGCTGGGGCTTGGCAAGGCCTGGGCAGGTGCCGTTCTTCTCTCATTTGCCACAACATTGCCTGAGCTTGTTTCTTCGGTAACAGTATCATTACGTGGTGATACTGCTATGGCGATCGGGGGAATTCTTGGTAGTGTCATATTCAATCTGTTGATACTTGTTATTGTCGATTTGATTGATCCCCGACCAATCTACCACCGTCTGAGTTTCAGCCATGTCTTTGTCGGGCTCACCGGATGTATGCTGCTTGCGGTCCTGTGCTTCGGACTTATGACCGGCCTTGTCGAAAAAGGGATACTCAGCAGTGTTGATCATATCGGATTTATCGGAGTTCCCTCACTTATGATCATCGGGGCATACCTGCTCAGTCAACTACTTATTTTACAGATCGCCCGTGATGACGCATCAAAAAGCAATGAAGCTTCCAATGATGAACAAAACAGCGACGCCTCTGTTTTTGACAAAATGAAAACAAAAAATCTGTTTTTTTTGTATGGCGGTATCGTGGCAGTCATTTTTATTGCAGCTTATCAGCTTGGTGTTCAGGCTGAAAAACTTGCATCCGGGTACCATCTTGGGGCAACATTCGCCGGTGCAACGTTGCTTGGTATTGTCACGAGTCTCCCTGAAGTAACCAACGCCGTAACCTGTGCCCGCAGACGTGAACTTGACCTTGTGGCGGGAAATATTTTTGGCGCAAACGCATTTGTCATCGTGGTTATCGCCATCGCCGATTTCTTTTATGTCAAAAGCAGCATCTTTCATTCACTTAACGAACGGGATATCGTTTCATCGGTGATAATGGCGTCAGTAGGAATTATCATGCAGGGGGTTGTCCTTGGAGCACTTATCAGTAAAAACAGCAACCGTATCTGGCGTATTGGTATTGCGTCAATTTTTCTTGCAGTCCTGTATGG
>CAYMGX010000240.1:0-3850 GCA_964390065.1 uncultured Fibrobacter sp.
ATGATGTTTACCGAAGCACTGGCAAACATAATCCAAATCAGGCGTGAATATTGTTCTGTGTCAAAAAGCAACAGAGACAATTTTGGGGAAAACGTGAAAATAAACAGAAAAGAAAATCCGCAAACTAACGCATTGGTAACAACTACGGTGAAGTGCATGGATTTCTGAGAGGACTTATGCTCCGGGTCATAATACCAGCGTGCGAGGGATTGGTACAGGGCAAGACCAAAAAAAATAACCGCGAGCTGAAAGGTTATATCCGTGATTCCAAGGACACCGAAATCATTCTTCGAAAGATACTTTTCGTTTGTGTATATGGGAATCAGGATGATCCCGATGAGTTTAACGGACACATTTGCCAGTCCGTAAATGATTGTACCTTTTGCAGCCGATTTGATGTTTTTCAGCATTTCTCTTAGATCATGAGCTTATAATATGAAATGAATTCTTCTGATGTATTTTCCCAATTGTACTTCGCAGCAATTTCTGCAGCTTTGCTTTTTATTGAATCAGCGACATCAGGATGATCATAAATCTCTTTAACTTTTATGCTAAAATCTTTAATATCACCAAATCTGACAGCATACCCGATACCATTGTTCTCCACAAATTTTTTCATCATGTTCGCCTGACTAACAATAATAGGCTTCCCCATGAAGGCATACTGGAATATTTTTGTGGCAATTGTATTGTTTATTTCGAGATTATCTGTGGGTGGTACAAACAGGCAAATATTGCTTGCTGCTATGTATGAAGATAATTGTTTCAAAGAAATCCATCCAAGAAATTCTGAATTCTCTTCAATGTTCCATTTAATGATGCGCGGACTGATCTGAAATGCTTTGTTTTCCTTTCCAGCTATGAGAAATAAGATTTCAGGAATATCCTTTTTCAGATTTGCAATTGTCTCCATAATGAAATCAATTCCTCTGAGATGATCAAGTCCTCCTGCATAGAAAAGTACAAATCGGTTTTTGTAACGGTCCAAGATTTCATCTTCAACAACGCCCATAGTAAAAGAGCCTAATGAAGGGGTGTTCGGCAGCGTAATGACTTTTTCAGAAGCAACACCGATTTTATTTATATAGATCTCCTTCAATGAATCGGAAACTGTAACTACCAGATCCGCCTTCCTAAGAAATTTCTTCTCATATTTTTGCCACTGACTTAACATTTTGATTATTTTTCCCGGCATTGTGTTGTAATGCCTTGTGCGGATAATCCAATTGCTGTAAAACTCATGCTGATCACAAACAAGTTTTAATCCGTATTTTTTTGACAGTTTCCATGCAACCTGAGTAAGGGGCAAATCATGAACATGAATTACATCAAATCCGTAATCATCTATTAATTTGCTTAAGAATCTATTCCAAAAGGAGAAATAAAAAGGAAGAATTAAAGCAGCTGCAGAACTTTTATACTTCCATGTTGAAATCTTCTTTCTGTATATCAGATACCCATTCCTTTCTTCAACTTCCGGGAAAGTGCCAAAAGTATAGGCTGCTACAGCAACACTAAATCCGGAATTCTGTAAAACTCTGATTTCCTTTTCTACTCTTTCATCAAAGGAAAACTCCGACTCAAGAATCATTAATACTTTTTTCAACTGAAATAAATTTTCCAATAGATAATACCAAAACCTAAATGCAGTGAATAGCCATCATCCCAGTTTCTGCAAAAATGCAACAAATTTGGAATAATTGTTTTCTGCACTGCAAAGTTCTTCCCACCTGATTCTTGCATTTGCCCGCAATTCATTCTTTTCTGAGTCACTAAGCGAGTAATACCAAATAAGATGTTCTGCTAATGACTGAGATGAAGCATTTTCCGGCAGCAATTTACCACAGGTGCTGTTAATTATTTCAGGTGTGCCTCCGGCTGGAGTTGCAAATACAGGAATAGAATACGATAGGGCTTCCATTATGGAAAAAGGCACACCTTCACTCTTGCTTACATTGATGAATAAATCAATAGGATGACCACAATAAAAGGAGTGTACCTCTGAATTTGTAAAGCGACCTGCCAATTTTATTGTAATATTCTTTTTCTGTACACTTGAACACAATCCCCTCAAATCTTCCATTAACTGGCCGTCACCAATGTGTGTCCACGCTACCGGAAAATCAAGCAGAGAAACTGCCTCAGCTATTACGTTAACTTGTTTGTTTTCATCAACGCTTGAGCAACTAACAATTCTCAATGTATTTGATAAATTATGGTTGTTATTCCCATAATTACGTGTTCCCAAACGGTGAACCAAAATGGGAGGTAACTTTTCCCTAAAACGGTTTTCCAAATAATTCTTACCATGCGTGGAAATGCAAATTGCATGTGACAAGTTTTTCAGAATTAGTTCCTGGAAAGGTATATAATTGCGGTTGATGGGCAACTCCCTGTATAGGTCCACTCTGTGAAAGCGTGCAATTATCGGGCGCTTGATTTTTTTCAATCCTGCTGATATTCCCAAAGGTCTATTCCCCCAGTAAAAATAAAAAATCAAATTATCGGAATTTTCACGAATACAATTATTCAAACGTTTGTCGTTTAGAATCATTCTGCAATTCAATAAACTTCTAAACCAAAGAGAAAACAGAGCGGGTTTGATTAAAATAAACGGATGCAAAAGAATATCATTCAAATAGGGCAAAAGAGGCTGTTTGTTGAAAAGACCTTTAACAAGAAGCACAAACAAATTCATTCTGTCATTCCTGAAAGGATTGAATACTTTAATATGATCAGTTGATTTTACTCTACTATCCGAATTCCCTCCGTAATAATACGGAAAAACAAAAACCTTTGAGAAAGCTCCGGATAAATAACCTAGTTCCGTTTCAATAAACTGCTCGCCTTTACCAAAAGGGAAAGACGAAGTAAATAGGATAATGGCCCTGTCATTCATTAAAACTTTGCATTAATCAACACGGTATCCCTGAACATTGGAAATAACCTGAATAAAACATTTCGCCGGATTGCCCATTTGCCAGGTTTGTAACTTTCTACGAAGTTTGCACCGGTGACCTCAAATCCGGCAAGGTGAAGAATTTTCGATAAAGTATAAACAGTAAACCAATACCTGTGGTCAGAATTTATTATTTCTGTATGGTTTAAAGTTTGTCTGAAATTACCCCATTTGAATGCGTTGGGAGAAGAAATGACAATTTCGTCAGCTATACTTTTGAAAGCTTGATGAATAGTTTTTAGAAACATCACAGGGTCATCAATATGTTCAATTATCTCACCCATAATCAGGTAATCATAGTGATCCTTCAATATCATATCAGGAATAGCATCCTTTATAACATCCAAATGATATATTTCCGGAATATGAAGCTTGTGTTGAAGAAAATTAACAGCGTCCTTATTATTATCAATCCCAATACATTTCTTCGCACTTTGCATTATATGCTTATGCAACCAAATGTCTTTCGTAATTTTGGATTCAATAATTTCCATATGATCTGCACATCCAAAATGAATAACTCGCTTATCTTTAACGAGTGTTTTTATATATTGCATCCTGTCAGGAATACTCCTTTCCATTTTGGATACTTTAACATGTAAAGAATTGGAAAATTTCTTCCCTGTTATGAAATCATTGATTACCGACAATTGCATCATAAATTTTTCTTACAATAATGATACGCGAACTGCAAAATTAAATTTACTTTACTATAAAATTAATTTTAGAGAATTATTTATATGAGAAAGATACTACATTATGCGCTTCCCCTGGTCATCTTTTTTTTAATCTCCCTGGTATATTTCCCCGATGTTTTCCAGAATAAAAAGCTCAGCCAACATGACATCCTTCAGTTCAAAGGTATGTCAAAAGAAGTGGTTGATCATCGCG
>CAYMGX010000241.1:0-3849 GCA_964390065.1 uncultured Fibrobacter sp.
TTTTTCTCAAACCACAGGAAACATACGGAGGAAAATGCTATGGCTCGCACTATTGATATAAAAGCACTTATCGCAACAATGACTCGCGAAGAAAAGGTTTCGCTGCTCAGCGGTCTGGATTTCTGGTCCACTAAAAGCATCGTTCAGGTGTTCAAGCTGATCAGTTCGCATACTGAAGTGAGAACGAAATGAAAAATCACAAAAAAGCAGAGAAAAACGGATCTGCTCAGGAATGTGTTGACACTACCGGAATTGACTTTAACAAGCTTGTTGTATTGTTCGAGCAGACACAAACAGCAATGCAAAATCAGGCAGCCCGCTCGATCGATATTGCATTAGTAGTGAGGAACTGGCTGTTTGGCTGGTATATTGTAGAGTTTGAAAATGGCAATACAGATCGTAATGAACTTTATGGCAAAGAACTGTTGAAAAAACTCGCTCAAAAATTAAAATCTAAGGGTTTCAGAGGGCTGTCCCTGACGAATTTGAAACAATGTCGCACATTTTATGAATGTTACAAAAAGATTGGTCAGACAGCGTCTGACCAATCTTTTGACAGTCAAAAAAACATTAGTCAGACAGCGTCTGGCGAATCTCAGATTTCTGCAACGCTGACCACAATACTACCTGAAACAGTTTTCAATGTTCAGAAGATTTCGCAAAAACTATCTGCCGGATTTCACTTAAGCTGGTCTCATTATGTGGTTTTATTGACCATAAAATCAGAAGATGAACGGCAATTTTATGAGATTGAATCAATCGAAAATGTCTGGAGTATAAGGGAACTGAAAAGACAGATCAGTTCCAGCCTCTATGAGCGATTGGCCCTGAGTCGTGATAAAGATGGTGTAAAAGAGTTATCCAAAAAGGGGCAAATCGTAAACCAGCCATCAGATGTTTTAAAAAGTCCCTATGTTCTGGAATTTCTTGGTCTTGAAGAACACTCCGGTTATTCAGAACACGAACTTGAAACAGCAATTATCACAAGGATAGAGCACTTTCTTCTTGAGCTTGGCAAAGGTTTTCTTTTTGAGGCACGCCAGAAGCGATTTACATTCGATGATGATCATTTCTATGTCGACCTTGTGTTCTATAATCGTCTGCTTCGCAGTTATGTCCTGATTGATCTCAAGCGAGACAAACTGACGCATCAGGATCTCGGACAGATGCAGATGTATGTCAACTACTTTGACCGAAATGTAAAACTTGATGATGAAAAACCGACTGTGGGTATTCTTCTTTGTCATACAAAACAGGATGACCTCGTTGAATTGACTCTCCCGGAAGATGCCAATATTTATGCATCAGAATATCAGCTATATCTTCCATCAAAGGAAGAGTTGAAAAAACAATTGGCAGAAGCTCAGAGAAACTGGGACCTGCATCATGATAAATAGTACTGGCAGGATTATATAAAAAAACAATTGACATTGTGGTTGTTGAATCCTGCTCCCTTGCAGTTAAAAATTTTATTCTATGGACACATTTCTCAAACCACAGAAAACGTACGGAGGAAAATACTATGGCTCGCACTATTGATATAAAAGCACTTATCGCAACAATGACTCGCGAAGAAAAGGTTTCGCTGCTCAGCGGTCTGGATTTCTGGTCCACTAAAAGCATCGAAAGGCTTGGAATCGGCCCGTTTATGATGACTGATGGTCCTCACGGGATGAGAAAGGCCAGTTCAACGGCGGATTCAGGGTTTACGAAAATCATTCCGGCTACCTGTTTTCCAACAGGCGTTGGACTTGCATCAACCTGGAATACTGCAATCATTGAAAGGGTTGGCGCTGCAATGGGTAGGGAGGCCCGCTCTGAAAATGTCAGTATACTTCTTGGTCCCGCGATCAATATTAAACGCAGCCCGCTCTGTGGCCGGAATTTTGAGTATCTTTCCGAAGACCCTTATCTTGCCGGTAAATTAGCTGCTGCTCATATCAGGGGAATTCAGTCTCAGGGAGTTGGAACATCGGTTAAACACTTTGCAGTTAATAATCAGGAGCACTTCCGTATGGTTGTTGATGCAATCATCGATGAGCGGACGCTTAGAGAAATATATCTCCCTGCCTTTGAGATAGCGATAAAAGATGCATCACCCTGGACCGTAATGTGTGCCTATAATCGTGTAAACGGAACGTTCTGCTCAGAGAATCCTCATCTGTTAAATGATATCCTGCGTGATGACTGGAACTATGATGGTGTACTGGTTACCGACTGGACTGCCTGTAACGACCGTGTCGCAGGACTTCTTGCGGGACAGGACCTTGAGATGCCGGGTAATGGTGGAGTAAATGACCGTCTGGTACTCGCCGCCCTTGAATCAGGATCACTTGATGAATCGATCGTTGACAGGACGCTGGAACGTCTTCTGAAGCTTTACGAACGGGCAACTGCGGTTCATGGTGATACACCGGTTATTGCAGATCTTGATGCGAATCACCTGATTGCCCGTGAGGCAGCCGCTGAATCTGTGGTTCTTCTGAAAAACGACCATGCAACGCTTCCGCTTACTCCAGCGGCGAAGATTGCCCTTATCGGAACCTTTGCAGAACAACCCCGGTTTCAGGGTGGGGGAAGTTCACATATCAATCCTGCACGCATGGATACGCTTAAAGAGCAGCTTTCTACCCGTTTTCGTGATGTGCACTATGCGCCAGGATACCGTGCGGATTCAGACGTGACTGATCAGGCGCTTATCGATGAGGCGTGTTCGATCACCCGCAACGCCGATGTTGTTATTGTCTGTGCCGGACTGATCGATCTTTACGAATCAGAAGGGTACGATCGTAACCATATGCGGCTGCCCCAATCTCATACCGATCTTATCGAAGCGTTATCGAAAATTCACAAGCGGGTGATAGTTGTTCTCAGTAACGGTTCTCCCGTTGAAATGCCGTGGGTACACGATGTTGCTGCTATTATCGAGGCATACCTTCCCGGGCAGGGTGGTGCACATGCGATTGCTGCTATTATTGCCGGAGAAACCAACCCGTCCGGGAAACTGGCAGAAAGCTTTCCTTTACGTATCGAGGACACTCCATGTTATCTCCATTTCCCCGGAACACGGGAGCGTGTGGAGTACCGTGAAGGTGTATTTGTGGGATATCGCTACTATGATTCTGTAAAGCGTGATGTTCTTTTCCCGTTTGGTCACGGATTGAGTTATACAACATTTGACTATTCAGCGTTGTCAATTACTGCTCAAAAACCCTCAGCGGACGGTGCGTTTGTTTCTGTCAATGTGACCGTTAAGAATAGCGGCAAGTGCAAAGGGAAAGAGGTTGTTCAGCTCTATATTCATGATAGCAAGCCTGATATTCGTCGTCCGGAGCAGGAACTGAAGGGGTTTTTAAAAATAGAGCTTGATCCCGGAGAGTCAAGGACAGTTTCATTCAATCTTGATTTTCGTTCTTTCGCATGGTTTGACGAATCGGAAGACTGCTGGAGAATGAGTGGGGGAGAGTATGAGATTCGTCTTGGTTCGTCAAGCAGGGATATCCGTTTATCCGGCAGGGTGATAGTGGAATCATTTCCAAAAAGAAAAAAACGGGTATGGGGTGATACCGATACACTTCATGATGTCCTTCAATATCCGGAGCACAGTGCTATTGCCCGCAAAATCTCAGACAGTTATAAGGAGCGATTCAAAAATGATGCAGAACCCGGTACTCCGGAAGCATTGATGCTCGAAGCGGTAATAATGGAGTCGCCGCTTCGTGGAATCGCCCAGTTCGGAGGACCTGAAGCCGTGGCTTTACTTAAAGAGATTCTTGAGAAACTGAACGCGGATTGAAGAGACCTCACCCCCAGCCCCTCTCCCATAGGAGAGGGGAGCAGGACTTGACA
>CAYMGX010000242.1:0-3846 GCA_964390065.1 uncultured Fibrobacter sp.
AGGTTACTGACAATGTTGTAGAGTTCATGGCCGCGAAAATCTCAGGTTTACCAAAGAACACACAGGATATTTTAAAAATTTGCTCATGTATAGGTAACCGGTTTGATCTGGAGGAATTGGCAACGGTTTCGGAGAAAACAATGGATGCAGTCCTTGAAGATCTTTCGCTGGCTATCAGGGAAGATTTAGTAAGAATATGCGATGGAATCTATAAGTTTCATCACGATCGTATTCAGGAGGCTGCCTATTCGCTGATTCCCGAAAGTGAAAAAGCTCAAATGCACTACAGAATCGGCTCAAGTGCGTTAAAAAAGACCGATGCTGAAAATCTGAATAAAAAGATATTCTACATTGTAGACCAGCTGAACAGGGGCAACAGGTTTCTGATCGATTATGAAAAGCGATTTAACCTGATGAGTCTTAATGAGCAGGCTGCGAGTAAAGCAAAAAGTGCCGCTGCTTATAATGCGGCAGCGGAATATCTCGGAAAAGCAAAGTCCCTGTTATCAATCGAGGAATGGAGCTTACATTCGCAAAAACTGTTCAACATCTCCGTACAATACGCAGAATATTTGTATTTGTCCGGCAATATTGACAGTGCGTTTAACCTTTGCGAGCAACTATTTGAGCTTGCGACAGATAATTTCGATAAAGGATGTGTGTACTCTTTAAGAATACGGATCCTTGATGTCATCAGTCAGCAACGTGGAACTGTTCTGGAAGAAGTTCGCAAGGGATTGGCGCTATACGGTGTATCGTTACCTGCAGATGATCAGGAAATAGAAAAAGAAGTAAAAGAAGGTATTGCGAAAATGCAGGCTTATTTTACCAAAAATCCTATTGAAAAACTGCTTGAGCTCCCACACATGACAGATAAGAACAATGTAATGGTGATGAAATTATTATTGCAGGCCACCCCGTCTGCTTCTCAAACAAATTTTCAACTCTTTTCTCTCATAGAATTACTCATGTTTGAGCGTGCTATTTCTTATGGAACTACAGCAGAATCATGTAAAAATTTTGTCGATTTAGGGATCATCCATAATGCATTTCTTGGGGATTATGAAAAAAGCTACCAGTTGGGTAAAGCGGCGCTGGCACTTATAGACAAATATAACGCTGATTCATTAAAATCTGCAGTGTACTATGTTTTCAGTGCATACATTTCATGCTGGCGTAGTCATTATCAGGAGAGTCTGGTTTACTATGACCTGGCCTATCAAAGTGGATTGGAAACAGGCGATATGCTGCACTTAGGCTTTTCCTGTGGCTGGAAACTGATTCATTTGATCTATGCCGGTAGAAACCTGGATGAATGCAGAATAGAATGTGATCGTCTTGTCAATTTTTTTTGTAAAATACAGATTGTATCACCGCTGATAGTACCCAGAATTATATGGTGCCATATTCGTAAACTTCAGGATTTTAACCAGGAAAACGAAAGTAACGAATTGGTAAATGAAGAACATACGCTGATCGAAGGAATAACTAATTCCGGCAACGCCGCTGCTCAATTCATACTGGGCAGTCAATCTACTTTGGTAAACTACCTGCTGGGAGATATGGATGCTGCCGAAAAATGGAATGCTTACACTGAACCTGTACTACAGGCAGGATACGGGTTTATCCAGATTGCGGATCATATACTGGTTCAATCCCTTATCCTGATACGAACGTGGAAATCAGCTGAAGCCGGCGAAAAAAACAGGATTATGGAGGTTCTTTCAAAAAAGCTGGATACATTGAAAGTATGGTCAGAAAACAGTCCTGCAAATTTCCTGCATAAATACTACCTTTTATCTGCAGAACTGGCGGTGACCAGGGGTGATCCGCTTGAAGTCATCATTAATCTTTACACGAAGGCAATTGACTCAATCGGTAAAGGTGATTTTATCCATATGAAAGCACTTATTAATGAACGGCTTGGAGTATTTTGGCTTGAAAAGATGGATAATAAAACAATTGGCAGTACGTTTATTCAAAAAGCATATCAATTGTATGATCAGTGGGGTGCAACAGCCAAGGTAAAAATCCTTGAAGAAAAATACAGCGATTTTATCACTCCGGGTCAGAAGAAAAACAGTGGCACCCAGGCAATAGATTCCAGCACATCATCACTATCAAATACTCTGGACATAAATGTTGTCATCAAGACATATCAAATATTGTCAAGTGAAATTGATCTGGGAAAATTACTTTCCAAAATTATGAAACTTTCAATTGAAAGTGCCGGTGCAGAACATGGCTATTTAATTCTGGAAAAAGAGCAGGATAAAAAACTGTATGTTGAAGTTGCCGGTAAAGTCGACAAAGAAACGGAAACATTGAAATCAATTCCGGTTGAAGCGAATGATTCGCTGGCTGTATCAATTATAAATTATGTTTACAAGACTGGAGAAAACGTCATTCTGGGGGATACAAAAAGTGATAAGCGATTCATTAATGATCCCTATATCACAAAGCATAAACCGAAATCATTGCTCTGTGCACCAATCCGATCTAAAGGTGCCATGACTGGA
This sequence comes from uncultured Fibrobacter sp., assembly GCA_964390065.1. Classification (GTDB taxonomy): domain Bacteria; phylum Fibrobacterota; class Chitinivibrionia; order Chitinivibrionales; family Chitinispirillaceae; genus JAAZBG01. Next base: position 2,520 of record CAYMGX010000242.1, read on the forward strand.
ATAATCTATCTTGAAAACAATCTCACCACAAATGCATTCACCCCTGAGGAACTGGAATTTCTACAGATGATTTCTACACAGGCTGCAATCGCAATTGAAAATGCGATATTGTATGAAAAACAGAGGAGATCTGAAGAGAAACTCAAAGTGAGTTTGAATAACTTAAACAAGGTCTTTGAACACACGGTTTCTGCCATGTCACTTGTTATTGAAGCGCGTGATCCGTATACCGCCGGACATCAGAGAAGAGTTTCTGACCTTGCAGTATCACTAGCAAGAGAATTGGATCTTGATAAGGACATGATCACCGGAATCCGTATCGCAGGATTGATTCATGACCTTGGTAAAATATCGATTCCTGCAGAGATATTAACCAAGCCCGGACGTATTACTGAATTGGAATTTAATTTTATCAAGAATCACAGTAAAAGTGGTTATGAAATTTTAAAACCGATACCTTTTCCCTGGCCGATAGCAGAAATTGTCTATCAACATCATGAGCGCCTCAATGGATCCGGTTATCCGCAGGGATTATCAAACAATGAGATCCTTTTTGAATCACAAATCATTGCAGTAGCCGATGTTGTGGAAGCAATGGCATCCCATCGTCCTTACAGGCCGGCATTAGGCATCAAATTGTCACTGGATGAAATTCGAAAAAACAGGGGAATATTATACAATTGTGAAGTTGTAGATGCCTGTCTGGAATTATTTGAAAAGGGATTTGAATTTAAAGACTGATTACGCTAAAACCAACATATTCTTTACGCGAAGGAAGAGACCTCTCCCCCCGGCCCCCTCTCCCATAGGAGAGGGGGAGAAGAGTAAGAACAGAAAAATCATCCTGTCAAGTCCTGCTCCCCTCTCCTATGGGAGAGGGGCTGGGGGTGAGGTCTCTTCTTTGGTCCGACAGTAATCCAGAAATCTTTTCAATAACCGAATCAATGTCATTCTCAATCTCTTCATTGGTTATTCTCATAACTGTCAATCTCAATTCATTGTAGACATCATCTTTATGTATATCTACTATTATCTGCTCTTTTGTTTCGTGTAAACCACCATCAACTTCAATAACAAGTTTTGCTTCTTCACAGTAAAAATCTGCAATAAAACCAAGTAATATCTGCTGTCTTCTGAATTTACATCCGCAAACCTGCCTGTTTCGTAACCGGTTCCATAAGATAGATTCTGCATTGGTCATTTCTTTTCGCAGAATTTTTGAGAATTCCACTTTCGAATTTTTTACAACTTGTAAACGGACAAGTCCGCTGGTGCGATGGTTCATTCTTTTGTGATTCCTTTTGCTTTACGCGAAGGAAGAGACCTC
>CAYMGX010000243.1:0-3807 GCA_964390065.1 uncultured Fibrobacter sp.
ATATCAGCTGCAGCTTTCATTGCGATCACACAATATTCTTCTACGGAAGTCGCTATAAAGTTACTTTGATTTTGTAATGCAAGAATTTCAGATACGATTTTTCCCTGGTATCGATCGCCTTTCAGAGTAATTACCGGAACCCCGCATGACAGAGCTTCCAGCGCCGTTGTGTGGCCACTCCAGGGAAATGTATCAAGCAATATATCCATTTTTCCATAAATGTCAAAATGACTTTCGCCGGATTGAAGCTGCGTTTGAATTGTAATCCTGTCGGCATCGATATTTTTATTTACAAAAAAGTCAATTATCCGTTCTTTTACAGATTCGGAAATTGTTGTCCGGAATATCAACAAATTTGAATGCTTGTCTGCTTGTAAAATCGTTGCCCAGGTATTCAAAACGGCATCATTCAGGCGGGCAGGAGTATGTGTTGAACCAAAAACTGTAACCACATCATCCGGACGCTCCTGTACACGTGATAAAGGATCTGGTTCATAGACAAAAAAAGGCGGATCAGCAAACTGAAGTGTACGCTCGGTGTAAAGGTCGACAGTCGTGGCATCATCACACCACACATCAGAAATTCTGAACATCATGCATGGATGTCCGATTGTATTTGCATAGCCCAGCCATGTGATCGTTATGGGTGCAGGGTTTACAAGAAAAACGTCGAGCCTGTTACCGGCTGTATGCCCGGAACAATCTATCAAAATATCAATCTTCTTTTTCCGTATCTCATCCTTTATATCCAGAGAACTTCTGCCAAAGGTTATCGAGAATGAAGTGGCATACGATTTTAACTGATCAGTAATGGCATCAGATGCGACATTTTCTGCAAAACAATGAAATTCAAACAATTGCCGGTCGAATGCTCTAAACAATGGTACTAAAAAATATCCTATCGGATGTTTACAAAAATCACCCGATACGAAACCTACCCGAATTCTCCCGGAATCGCTGCTTATTCTTAGTGTATTCTCTACGAAAGGGAATCCTGCCATGTACTGTTTATGGATCTCAAATAACTTATTTGACGAAATGTCCGGCAGGTAATTAAGACAAAAGAGGTAATTACTCAGTATCTGCAGCGAATCAGGTTGAATGGCAAGCGCTTGTTTAAAATAGTTGATTGCCAATGGCAAATCCCCCGTTATGTATCCGAGAAGACCAAGATTATTTAACGCTGTACAGTTTCGAGGTTCGCGTTCTAAAACCCCGAGAAACCGGCTCTTCGCATTTTCGTAATGACGCAGTTCCAGCCAGCATGTCCCGGCATTACAAAGAGCATTGTTATTATGGGGATCAAGTCCTGCAATCCTGTCAAATAGTTCAACTGCGTTTGTATAGTTTTTTAATATTCTGTAGACTGAGGCTACCTTAAAAAGTGCCAAAATGTCATCAGGGTTTCTTAGTACGTAGGGTTCAAGAACCGTAAGTGCCTTAGTAAACTGACCGGTTTGAATGTAAAACGTCCCTAAATCTATTAAAAACAATCTGTTATTCGTGTAGAGCACCACCGATTTCTGTAAGAGCCGTTCGGCTGAATCGAAGTCACCAATCATCGCAGATGTTAATCCTGCCAGGTGAAGTGCATCACCGTTATGAGGATTCTGTTTTAAAATCTGGCTATAAATTTCAAGCGCAGCGTGTAAATTACCTGCTTTATGTAAAGCTACAGCTTTTCGAATATCCGGTGTATCCAAATGTTTTCCCACGTTTAATAAGTTGACAGGTAATCTGATCTTTTTTTTTGCTTATTTGACCTAAAGCAGACGATTTCTTAACGAGACCCGCTCCGATCATCCTTAATACCCCTACCCCCGGGTTATGAATTATTATAACAATGTTTAGCTGGTATGTACAACAATATTCAGCCAGAAAAGCTGATTTCATTTTCAATATTTCGCTTTACAAAAAAATGACAGATTTACAAATATAATCTCAGCAGGTATAGCAGCCAGATACGATAAATGTACCATTATTCGGGTATGTGTTACTTTGCCTTTTTGACATTCTTTTTACCCATTATTTAGATTATGGGTAAGTTGAAGGAAGAACTACGAACTCAACGCGGCTAATCATTGTAGTGGGCGTAAAGATGTCTGCTAAGAGCAAGCATCCTCACCCATGATATCAATTTCCTGTCAGCTGATACCCGGTATTGTTATTTCAATTAAAGGGTAATTACGTCAAGTGTACGTAATTACTATATATTCACTAATTCAAAATATTGACAAAGGAGATGTTATGGGTTTACAATTACGTATTCACACAAGGTTTTTTTTAGGGATATTTTCCCTTTGTTTTCTATTATTCGGCGATACTTTCGGTGCCTGTGCCGAAAATCTAAAACCGAAAGCTCAGGTGCCGGGTTATTACCGCGTTTCCCTTGGACAATTCCAGATTACTGCAATCCATGATGGTAATTCGTTATTGGAAAGGGAACTGTTCTTCGGCATTTCCGAAACCGAAAAAGAGGAGATGCTGAACCGCATGTTCATTTCCGGGGAAATCTCAGCGAGTGTAAATGCTTATTTAATCAATACAGGTTCAAAACTTGTGTTGGTGGACGCTGGTGCAGGTAATGTCTATGGCAATTCATTAGGCCGTTTAACAAAAAACCTTCGGGAAGCCGGATATAAGCCTCATCAAATTGATGCAATTGTGATCACCCATGCCCATCCGGATCATATAGGGGGCCTGTTGGATGCTAATGATAAAGTGGTATTTCCCCGGGCGACGGTCTATATTTCCGTACCAGAAGCAGACTTCATGTTATCCGAAGAAAACGAAGCGAATGCGCCTGAAACGATGAAACCATTGTTTGCAATGACCCAGAAAACTGCAGCGATTTACTCCGCTACGGGAAAGTGGAAAACATTCTATGACGGTGATACACCAATCCCCTGCATTCCGGGCATCCGTGCCATTTTGACACCCGGACATTCGGCGGGTATGGCTGCTTTCGAGGTTACGTCCGATAACCAGAAACTTTTAATCTGGGGTGATATAGTACATGCTTCGGCAATCCAGATGCCTAAACCGTTTGTTTCTTTTGCCTATGACCTGGATTATGGAGCAGCTATTGCCAGTCGTACCAATCAATTAGAAATTACTGCCACCGAAAAAATGTTTGTTGCCGGCTCTCACCTGGCATTTCCCGGCTTTGGTCATGTTCGAAAAGACGGCCAGCAGACATTTTCCTGGGTCCCTGTAGATTTTAGCGAAATCTCCAAATAAAAAGAAACACTACTCGCAGGCACTTGCCCGGACAACGATTATCGGAGTACCGGGCAGGAGCCTATTTTCGAATTATCTGCGTAGAATATATCTAAACGACAGACTGCATCTGCCTATCAATCAAAATTCAGCATTTCCAGGATATCTCGGAAATGGAATGACATCCCGGATATTCTGCATCCCTGTCAAAAGGAGAATAAGCCGTTCAAAGCCCAGCCCAAATCCGGCATGAGGAGCAGAACCGAATTTTCGCAGATCCAGATACCACCAGTAGCTCTTTTCATCAAGCCCCATCGCGGTAATACGGTTAGTCAAAACGTCAAGACGTTCCTCGCGTTCACTGCCGCCAATGAGTTCTCCGATTTTTGGTACAAGCACATCCATCGCACGAACGGTTTTATTGTCATCGTTAAGACGCATGTAAAACGCCTTAATATCTTTGGGATAATCATGTACTATTACCGGTTTACCGAAAGTGACTTCTGTGAGATACCGTTCATGCTCTGACTGAATATCACTCCCCCACTTTACCTTATAATCAAACTTGTCATTATTCTTTTCAAGAAT
>CAYMGX010000244.1:0-3756 GCA_964390065.1 uncultured Fibrobacter sp.
CAACTCCCCTCACCTCCATTATTTTTTTATCCTTGTATTCAAAGGGGTTCGGCCGTTTTGATATCTTTCTGGAACCTCTCTCCAGCCACCAGATTCTCTCCATTCTCGCCATGTTCGTTCATTGTTTGGACTGTATTCTCAGCTTTCTTCGGACTGGGTCCAACACGCGTCCGGTTGCAGATATCCATTCAGACTAAATATTTAGCCGAATGGCAGTATTTTACGTAGGTTAGAACAAGAATCCTTTCCAACAAAACAATTAAAAATTGGTATTAATCTGGTAAAATGATTATATGTAAGTGACCAACATTTAGAAATTGGTATCTGCCGGACAAAACAGTTAAATAGTTGGTAAAACCATTACAAATCGACACATTGCTGGTAAAACCATTACAAAGACTGCCGCTCTATAATTATATTTCCATATGAAAAAGTAATAACACTCTGTGAAGCATCAACAGCACCTTATGACAAACGTCATTTAATCTGTTCAAGACTTTTAAGCAGCACTGCACAGGCCTGCTCCATATCCCTGTTCAAAACGTTATTGTCGGTTTTGATCGTTGCAATTTTCCTGACAATGCGAATCGCATCCTCTCGCGGGACACCCCTTTTTAATGTATCTAACGAGGCATAATACTTCCGCGACTGCTCACCGGTGTATTTTGCAAACCTGACCATTGTGCGGTAACTTTTTCCTCTCAGCCGCAGATCATTATCAAAGTGAAGTTCGTCAATCGCAGCTTTCGATCCAAATACACTTTTCAGGTTAACAATCGTTCTTGACATAAAGGGCAGATCTGACTTGTCGTTAGTCATATACTTTTTACGCGCAGATACATTTTTTGTCAGACTGTCTTCATAACGTGCGTAATACCCGGTAGTGCAGGCGACTCCAAATTTGTGAAGTATTTCCCGTGATACATACCCATGCAGCGATTTTCCATCCCGTTCCCCGGTGTACTGCCGGTTGGATTCACCAATACAGGCCAGTGTAACATCAAGATCCTCTTCATCAGGAACAGAATCCATAACAGACGAATACAACTGTTTAAGTGCAAGAGAATCGTTGCTCATTGCATGTTTCAGATCACCTTTTGTCAAACGGATACGCAGCACAGCATTCCACAGCCCGTAATTGGTTCTGGACGAATCGGTAATATCAACATTAAAGGGTTTTATAATGTCATCAGTAGTACCACTTTTGGCAAAGTTACTCAGATATCCGGATTCATCACCACAATGATCATACTTATCGAGCCGGTCAGTACGGTTTGATACGAGACGTTTATGAAGCGCCAGATGTACCGGTTTGATATTTTTCAGATTGTCGAACAGCGTATATGACTTTACGTCATCAGTAAACGTGACCGTACTTCCGGCAAGTGATATTGTTTTTACAAACAGTGATGGATGTGAAAAGGGTGCATCAATAAGCCGGTTGTTATACAGTACATTGAAAAGATGCATCTGTTCACACAGTGTCAGTTCAACAGTACCAAGGACCGATGAATAATTTGATGAAAAACGGTCATTTGACTTACTTACAATCGATACAAGTGCGGAATAAAACTCCGGTCCTGTCAGAATCTGCCGTTCCTGAAGTGATGAAATTCCTGTTCTGTCCAGCATCTGACGGACTCTGCTGCTGTTGTTCTTTAATGAATGAGTAAGCCTGTACATCGACTCGACAGCAACAATGTTATTTGAATTCGCAAGGTGATTAAAGAGGAAATCATACCCTTCGAAGGTATCATTGTGGTTATGTACTTCGTAGCCCTTGACATCAGGAACATTCTTGTAATTCATTCCTGTTGCAACACCATTTTTGACGATGCGGGTTCTTGCCCAGAGACTGGTATCCGTATACTCCTCATCATCACTTGTCATATCTGATGGAAGATAAATGCCGAGATCATAGTTCAGGGCATAGGTGAGCGGCTTTGCAACGCTTGAACCATTGGGCGTCCTGTTGACATTAAACGATTGAAGTCTGCTTCCAAGTTTATCACGTGAACTGTATGCCAGCAGGTTTCCGGTTTTGGAATCCATTATTGCATATGCATAATACTGCCCGCTTACCCGCAGTGTATCCCGTTTGTAATAAAAACACGACCGCCGGATTGAATCGTTCTCCAGCTTTTTATATCGTATATTGCATACAATTGTATCTCCACTGTATAAAGAAGCGGTTACCCCTTTATCAAACGTAAATATTGTATCAGTTTCCACAACAATCACCTGACGCATCGTATCTGCTGGAACCACTTCAGCAAAAAAGGTATGCCCTTCCCCACCAAGACGGACATCCGTACGTATCACCGTGTCAGGGCCGAACCCTCTTTTACTGACACTGTTTTCAAGCAGTTTTTGAAGCCGGTAATCAAGGGTGAGCGTTATCGTGCAATTGCCATATCTGCGGATAGTGCTTTCTGGATCTGCAATATCCATCTGTGCAACTTCACTGCTGTTCATGCCATTCTGACGACAGATCATTTTCCAATACTCATTGGCGAGATCAAGGACACAGCTATTTGATGAAATAACCGGCCGGGGATCACGAAATGTCAATGTATCAAGTGCTGCGCTGATTGCAAGCTCATCATTTTTATCCCACCGGAATTGTTCCCGTAATGCCGGCATACTGGCTTTAATCTGCTTTATTATTTTTTGCGGAACCTGACGGTTCCACTTGACAATGCGCGACATGTATAGACTTTGCGGAATACTCAGTTTATCAGGTGTTACTCCAAAAAGGCCCATACTGATATCGTGATATCCAAGCATCCCCCGTCCGGCTGTCACGCAATGGTTTACATAAAAATAAAGAATTTCATCCCTGGTGTACGTGATCCCCAATGCCTGACTCAGCTTGAGCTCGTTCAATTTTCGTACAATACTTTTCTCGGTATAGGCGAAACCGCGGCGATCATATTTCATAAGCAGAAAACGAGCTACCTGCATCTGAATGGTACTGCTTCCTCTGGGATATTGAATTTGAAACGTCGTTAATGACCGCAGTGCAGCTTTAGCGGTTGCCCGTACAATTGCAGTATAATCATACCCGTGATTGCGCGTATAGAAGTGTTTGTCTTCAGTTGCAATTAGCGAATTCAACAGTATTTCATTCAGATCACTCAGATCGACACTCGTATGGATTGTCCTGATATCTGCCAGTACAATTCCATTGCGGTCATTTACACGTATCGTACGATTGAGACTTTTTATTTTGTTAAGCTCTGCAACGGCAGCAAGTGACGGAAAATTTTTTACTTTCCCCTGTTGTGCACTATCCTTTATGTCAACACCATTGAGCCCCGTTGTTATGGTCTGCTCAGCAGGATTCATGTTGTTATTCTCATTTATTTCCTGCCAGACATAACCGTAGTTTCGCGAAAGTAAACCACCCTGTTCAAGCTGAACAAGTTTTTTTGCTGAAAAATCGATATACCATTTAAAAAGAAATTCAGTACCGAAATAAAGTCCTGTTACAATCACTATCAAAAAAAACAGTATGAGTTTACCCTTATGCTTATTCACAATTCCCATCCTGACTAATTCTGTATCTTTTATTTCAAATATCAGTATCGCCGAAAACCTGCCTGATCATGTACCACACTGCCGACATTGCAGGCATCACATACCTCTCGACAAAAAGCCGTAGTAATGTATATAATCCTCAGTGACACATTTTCGTGGTGTACATACATGATGATCCATTGTACACCAGGCTGGATATATCGCCACTGATTATAA
>CAYMGX010000245.1:0-3746 GCA_964390065.1 uncultured Fibrobacter sp.
GACAGTAGATAATCTCCAATTCATCATTCCCGCTGAATGGCACTATCCCGGTGAATAATTCATAGAGAGTGATACCCAGAGAGTACAAATCGGTTCTGTAATCAACAGGCCGGTTAATTCTCCCAGTTTGTTCAGGAGACAGGTAATTCAGAGTTCCTTCGAGTATGTTTAAATTGACACATTGCGGAGCTTCCCGTGATAATTCTGCTGCAATACCAAAATCAATAAGTTTTACCTGATTTGTTGTACGATTACAGATAAAATTGGTTGGATTGACATCTTTGTGAATGATATTCTGCTGATGTATTTGCATGATCGAATGGGTCATCTGTATCGCAAGTGCTAATTTTTCAGATATTCCCAAATCCGCAGATTGAACAATCCTGTCAACCGATTGACCATCAATATCCTCCAGAATTATCGCCAGACTGTTCTGAAATTTTTCAACGCCATATACTTTTATGATTCCATCACCACGGATCTTTTTTAAAAGTTCATACTCCCGGATGAATACCGAAAGCTCTTTGGCGGATGGGTACTCTCTGTTGAGTAATTTAGCAATAACCTGACAGTTATCAGACAGCCTGATCCCCCGGAAAATCGTTGTATTTCCACTGCTTACAATAGTTTCTTTAGTTGTATACCCAGGTATGTGGATCACCATAAACCCCGATTAACTGCTTTTATCCTTAAAGTTTTTGTAAACATCGCACAAAAATACTCATATCTTAAAAACGCTATTTATGTTGATACAGATATGTAAAGTATTGATATATATAGCAATCGATATATCGCGATTCAGCGCCGCGACCAGCAACGCCTTATAGGATTATAGCATGATTGTCACAATTTAGGAATAGTCTGTTTTATGTACAAGCATTACGAGTAGATATATTCAATTTTAAAATAATCGTCATTCAATCTGATGGACTTTGAAAAGTTTACCAGATACGTTCTAAGCGCATCGTTGAGCTCAATATCTTTTTTCATGAAACGGGCAGCACAGTTCCTTCCGTGCTCCTTTGCACTGTATAATGCATAGTCACTCAGATTAATCATCTGTTCAAGGTTGAGCAGTTCCGGATTTGTTAAATCCAGGGGCATCTGGACATATCCTATGGAACAGGTCTTATAAATCGTCACCGTTTCTGCTATTCGTATCGGGGTCTCTTCTATCGTTTTAAGTACTCTTGTCGAAAAAGTCTCCAGATATGCCGGCTTTGTGTTGTACAGTATTATCAGGAACTCTTCCCCACCCCAGCGTATTAATATATCCTCAGTTCTGATCATTTTTTTCAGGACTCTTGACAAGGCGACCAATACGGTGTCGCCTGCCGAATGACCATACGTATCATTTACCGCTTTAAAATGATCAATATCAATTAAATATATACCAATAACTTCCTCATCTGCAGACAAGCACCGTTTCTCCTGTTTATGCAGAGATATCGATTTGTTTTTCACAAACACATTTAGTTTACTATCAATAAACTCAAACGCATATCGCCGGTTATACAGATTAGTCAACGGATCATGTAATGAGAGTTCTTTAAGCTTTTCATTTGCATCATTTAACTGAATTGTCCGCTCCCTGACCTTCTCTTCAACATTTTCATAGAGCCGTGCATTTTCAATCGAGATTGACGCCTGTGATGATAATATGTTCAGTAATTCCAATCTATCTGATGTAAATACATTATCGGCCAGATTATTCTCCAGATACACCACACCTTTCAGCCTGTTTTGGTAGATAACCGGCATACACAGCACCGATTTAATATTTTTACTAATAATATAATGACTATTTTGCCAGCGTCCATCAGAAGATGCATCTTTAATAACAACACTCTCCATGGTCCGTATTACAAAATGGACAATTTCGGGACACAGATCATTACTATCTGTAAACAAAGCAGATTGCGGACTGTTAATCCTGAATGCACTCCCGTCCTGTATCGCTTCAATATAAAACTGGTTGTCAGTTTCATTTTTCAACAATAAACACCCACGCTGAGCACCGGCATTTTCTATCATTGTGTGAATCAATATTCTTAACAGTTTATCAATTTTTATCTCGCTTGATATAGCTTGTGTTGATTTCAGAATCGATACCATATCAATCGAATTCCGGGGTGACATTGATGCAGTTCCTTTAGTAGTTCTCTTACGATCATTTTCTTCTGAAACACTATCATCATTCATGAAAAATTGCGAATACTGTTTTTCCATAAGAGCAACTTTACGATATGCACCCCACTGTTTATATAAATAATATGCTTCCCTGATATACGCTTTCCCGATAATTGTATCCCCTTCAGTAAGCCAGAAAACACCATACAATTCATATGTATATGCCTTAAGATGAATAAAATCATTATCACAAAATGATTCCATTGCTTTTTTAAATGAATCTGTAATGACATCCAGCGGTTTACTCTCGATAATTCCTGTGAGCGCTGCTACCAGATGGTATTTATGCGCAAAATTTGATGGACAATTGTCTGCCCATTTTTTCATTTTCTTTTTGATACTGTTAAGTGAATCCAATAATTGTGATTGTTCTTCTGACGAGACGGTTTTCCACTTGTTAACTAATACAATTGCTTTAAACAGATAATGATCAGCTATGGGAAAATCTAAAACACTGGAATAGATAATTCTATCCGCAAGGAGGTTTGATCGCTCAGCAGCATCTGAATCATTCATTATAATGTTCACATAGGTGTTATATTGAAATAGTCTTGACATATAAGTTACATTGTGAATTTTTCTGATTCGCTCAACCATTTCGCTATCTTTTTTTTCAAAATTTGTTAATTCATCAGACTCTGGAATTGTCTGTAGTTTTTCAATGGTAAAATTGACAATATCAGCTAAGACCATTGGTACCGAACCCTTATATTGTTTCAATGCTGCAATTGTCTTTTGGACTTCAACTTTTAATTCATTGAGATTTTTTCCAACCCACATGAACAAATGAATTTTATGAGCAATAGCATAGGTTACATGAATAAGATCACCGGTTACAATTCCAGCCTGATACGCCATATCATAATAATCAAGAGACTCCTGATAATGAGTTGACCAAAAGGATATAAACGGGAAGATAAAATAGACAGGTGATTTCTGAGATTCTGCTTTAAATGTATCAATCAGTGCGAATGCAGCCTCACCAAGTTTATAGCCGGTTTTATAATCAACAAGAATTCTTCCCTGGATAACACCGCAATCAACCAGACATTTACATGAGAGAGGCGATATTCCATACGTAACGGTCAGTTCAAACATCTTTAACGAAACCAGTAAATATAATGTCGGGTTAACAAGGCGCACTGATGGTATCACCTGAAACAAAAGCTGCATTTCCGGGTCTTTCATTACCGGAAGATTGACAATTTCCTCAACCGGTGTCGTGGATAAAAACCGTTGCATTCTCACAACTCCGGTATACATCATAAATTCAATTTCATCAGCAGCTTCAGGCAATGAGACGTTGAAAAGACTTAGTGTTTTTCTGATTTCGCTTACCGTTTCGACAAGTTTAGCCTGTAATGTAAGTAGTAACACTTTTATATTTGTAAGTGCCCCTTTTTCAAGATTGCTTTTTGCACGATGTGCCAGATGTTCACATATGAAATCTGCTTTTTGTAAATCTCCCGATAGTAAGGCTGCTGTTGCCAGTTCCAATAACAGGTTGAAATGCTTTTCCGGTAATTCAGCCCACTCCATTTCGGACAAGAGCGAGT
>CAYMGX010000246.1:0-3721 GCA_964390065.1 uncultured Fibrobacter sp.
GCGATTGAGGATTTTGTTCTGGAACCCCATCTGCAGCTGGATGCGAATGCGAGTTATGAGGAAACGCTTTTCGAGAAAGGGCCACTTTGGATACGGATCGAAATGACTAGGGAGGAAGCGGGTACCAGTAACGATACGATTCACATTTTTTCAACATCAGGAGCATTTGATAAGAAAAAACTGATTTCAGATTTTGCAGATGCAAATGAAAGCACCGTTGTTCTTCTTTTTGATGATGTACCAATGAATGAAAAGTATTCTCTTGAACTGATCGAAGAAAATGGTATATCTACTACACTCATCGATGGAGTTGCCTATGGTGACTTTTTCAAATCCAAGGGCGAGTTTCTAAATCCTGATGAAAACGGCAAATAAAAGAAGGTAGTAGTATGAGCGAACCAAACACTTGGGCAATGGCGACCGTAAAAAATAATTGGGGTACAGTCATTAAAAACGTCAAATTAAAACACCGCTACGAACAAGACTACATTCATGAACAGAAATGGCCGGTTATGAATCATGGACAATCAGGTGTGTCGTTTAGAGTCGAATATGAGACAGGCTTTTTATCCACCGGCTACGACTACTGGCTTGTTGAATTCGAAGCGGACGGGAAATTATGGACTTGTAAAGACAATTTTTACTGTTTTCTTACAAGTGATGATGCCGAAGGAAAAGTTATTTGTCGCGTTGACAAAAAAGGCGATGCCGGGGAGATGAAGGTCATCTGTCCCAAATCAAGTAGTGCCATCGTTTCATTATTTTCCAAACCATTACCGGAACCAGATACCACTTCAGCAGCACCTGCAGAAAAACCAGTTCCTCCGAAAAAAGAACCCGTACTGACCTGTCCGGTTGACATCACGGTAGTAACCGACGGGTCCGCCGAACGGTTTCCAGTAGCGAAACGAAAGGAACTACTGGATTTCAAGCCGTACTGTGGGAAACTTTTGTCATCCTACAATGAAAAAGATATGCGAAAAATTGCTTGTTCTATTGCAGTGCAATTTGATGGACTTGGTGTTTGCGATGATCCCGAAGGAAGAGCAATGGCCTATGCTGATGCATTACTATGGTCAGAAGAAGATCCTTTCTACAAGAAGTTCTATGGGAAAAAAAAACGATCATTCGAAGAATACGCAAATGCTTTGTATCATGATTATAGTCATAATAGAGGTACCAATACATCCTCATGCGGAATGACCGTGCGTTCTTACTTGCGACTACTGGGTGTGCGTGATCGTCTAATAGATCCTCCTTATAAATCGGGATCAGCTATAACAAATGTTATTGAAGTTGCCAGGAACCACGGAGCATTATTGGGACAGAATGATATTTCTAATATCACCGACTGGTGCAATAATATTAATCCTGGCGATATAGTTTTTATTAAGACAAAAGGAAAAAATGATGACCACACCTTCATTTGTGTCGATGTTTCAGATGATCACCAGATATTCTATACTGTTGAAGGGGGGCAGGGGTGCTTTACAAGTTATAATTCTCAGGTTCCTGTATATCATTTTAAAAATGATCCAGAGAGAGCATTCGAATCAAAGAATTCTCAACCCGATGGCAGTTGTAACAGCATTTGGATGAAAATGAAAAAACAAATTGTTGAAAAGGGTAAATTATATCTCGGTCCGATTTCCGAAATAAATACATCATACGAAGTCTCATCCGGTGCCAGGCCAGTAGTAAACACGATTAATATTGCCAAACTCAGATATACTCACTATCCTATTACCATTGTAAAAAATATGGATAAACTGCCTCGAACTAACAATATATACCGGTCTCCGAAGTTCAAGGTATGATTATGTAAACTCATGAATCAACAATAGTATTATGCATATTGTGCGGCAGAACAGGACATTCTTTGGAGGAAAAGAAAATGGGTGATAAATTAGTACGCAAATTTGCTTGGGAAGAAAACGATAAGGAGGCAACCATTTTTTTGTCGCCGTACCTGAGGGTCAGAGTATCAGATCCGTACCGAAACCCTCTGCCAAATGCTCAATGCAGAATTGTTGGCAATACAGATGAAATTTACGATTGTGATGAGAACGGCATAGCGAAAATACCTCTTAAAAACATAAACGGTCAAAAGATAGACATCGAATGGGGTGTACCACCTTCCGCGCTCACTGATACTGGTGCAATAACTGAAGATAATTTCGAACCTGAATCCAAATCTGTTGACGTTACCAATGTAGAGGATACAGACGAACCGTTGAATGAGACAGATGACTATTTTTACTGGAATACAACATGCAATTTCAATATCAATTCCATGGATAATGAAATGTGTCGTCAGCGGCTTGCAAACCTTGGTTTTTCAGGAGAAACACTGGAGGAACAGGTTACCGCCTACCAAATCTATTACTTCATGGAGCAAACCGGTAATATATGTGACATAAGGAATGAGCTGATACAATGGCATGACGGTGGCGATTATCCCACCCAAACATCTTTGCAGACTTCGACTGAGCCAACGAATGAATCTTTCGAAGAGATTGGTGATGAGTGCACTTGCCCGTCCAGTCTGGATAACTACCCGTTCAAGGATGAAACATTCCAAATGATTGAATCCATAAAAGACCTGATCAAGCTTTACAGCAGCAAATATGACGTTCCCCCGGTCGCAGTCGCTGGAGCGATCGCCGATGAATACAACACACGAGAGGGAATGCATGCCTTTGTGGATTGGATCCAGGATTCTCTTTTGATGAATATCCTTCCGAATTTCGCAATAGAAGTCGACGCCTATTTTGGTTTTGATTCAAAACTGTTGAATGCAACTAAACATGATATCGGGATCGGTAACATCAAAGTTGAAACCGCGAAACAAATCTATGAGGATTATCAAGAGTACTTTGAAAACAAATCATGGGATTACAATGACATATGCGATTACATACTCACTAATGAAGGTACAGTTCACTTTGCGGCTCTGGTAATCAGAAGGGCGAAGGATTATATGGTTGATTACGTAAACGGCTATTCAGATAAGGGGAAGGAAGCGGTGTACATCACCTATTATAAACAGGGTGATGGATACATTCAAAGATTTGAAAGTGCCCTTCTTGATGAGCCCACACGCAGGATACAGCCTGGTGAAGGCTGTAGAACCTGTCTACAACGAGAACGATTTATGTCAATTCTTGGTTTGTGAAGGACATTTGAATGAACCTGCCTTTGTTTTTGCTTCTTCAGTTCATCTATGTTGTTGGGCTTTTTGCAGAAACCTTTATCAGGAATGTCAGACTGAGATATTCACTCGTTTTTGTAACAGCCGTTATTGTCGCAATCTTTAATTACATCCTATTAGTAAGCAGTTTTCCTCCAGCCTCGGCAGGTGGAATCTATATTCCCTTTGCCGTCGTAGGTGGTGCCATCGCCGGTACGGGATATCTTTCAATGTATCTATCCGAAATTCTAATGCGCACAAAACAACGAAAATGGTATCTTGCCCTACCGCTTTTTATGGCTATAGACCTGCTATTACTGTTGATTCTTGCGATTTTGACTGTCGGTCTCTCACCCGGGAGTTGACAATATTATAGAATTAAACAAGGTACATTGGATGATCCCATTTATGAAAGGTGATGCTAATCCATGATATCAGTACAATAAATTTTATGAAACAAAACAATTTTTACAAACTTTTATTAACAATGCTTCATCTGCTCCTTTTTTGTACTATGCATGCGAATGCATT
>CAYMGX010000247.1:0-3659 GCA_964390065.1 uncultured Fibrobacter sp.
TACTTGCTACTTGCTACTTGCTACTTGCTACTTGCTACTTGCTACTTGCTACTTCCCCCATTCCCCCATTCCCCTCACTCCAGCACAACCATCCTGTACCCCACACCGGGTTCTGTTATAAACAGTGTCGGTTGTGACGGATCCGATTCAAGTTTACGTCTGATCTGGCGCATGTAAACGCGAAGATAATGACTCTCTTCCGTGCGGTGCGGGCCCCAGATCTCTTTCATGATCATCCGGTGGGTTAGTACTTTCCCCACGTTTTTAATAAAATAGATCAATAGGTCATATTCGGTCGGGCTGAGCTGTATTGCCTGTGAATTGACCTTTACCACTCTGTTAACAAGATCCACTGCAAGAGGACCGTTTACAAATACCGGGTCCTCAATATCCTTGTTGGCGTGACGTAATGCGACACGCAGACGGGCGCAAAGTTCCATTGTTGAAAATGGTTTTGTCACGTAGTCATCAGCACCAAAATTAAAACAGGTGACTTTCTCGTTTTCATCACTGCGGACAGAGAGCACAATAACGGGAATTTTACTCCACTGACGAATCTGTTGCAGTACTTCCTTCCCGTCAATGTCAGGAAGCCCCAGGTCAAGTATGATAAGGTCCGGCCGCTGCATTGCTGCCAGGTATAGCCCATCCTTGCCATTACATGCTTCAAGCACCTGATAATCATTTGCTTCAAGACTGAAACGAAGAAACCTTCGAATCTGCAGTTCATCATCAATAATCAAGATTGTCTGTTGGTCACCCATTTTCATTATCCTGCATAGAGACTGGTTGTGCCATTGATGGCAGTGTGATTGTTATTTGTGCGCCGCCAAGTTCATTGTTTGCCGCAGTAATTGTTGCTCCGTGTGCATCAACAAAGCCCTTTGCAATCGATAATCCAAGACCTGTACCACCCGATGTTGTACCGGGAACTCTGTAGAATTTATCAAACAGACGGGGTATTGAATCTTCCGGGAAACCTTTTCCCGTATCGTCAAAACGTAACGTGGGAATGGAATTGTCCATAAACGCTATCATGGATATTTTCGTTCCCGGGGGACAATATTGTGCCGAATTGAGCACAATGTTAGAAATTATCTGATAAAAAAGTCCATCGTCAATTTTAATAAATGGAAATTCCGGTTCAACATCAATGGTGATCTCATGCTTTGATAATACTGCTGCAAACTGCGATTTGACTGTTGCATAAAGATCCTGAATGTCACACCACTGCCTGCTGATCCTGATACGTCCTGATTCGAGCCTGCTCATATTAAGCAGGTTTTCAACAAGCCGGTTGAGTCTCCCGGTTGCATCATGAATATCTTTAGCCAGTGTTTTCCTGATCAGGGGATCATCAGATGTTTTTTCGTCAAGAAGACCTGCTGATGCACCGTGGATTGTTGATAGCGGTGTGCGAAGTTCATGTGAGATTGAATTAAACAATGTTTTGTAAAGACGTTCGGACTCGGCATAAATTCTGGATTCGCCAACATGACGATTGAGTCGCTCTTTGTCAAGAGATAGTGATATGTGATAAAAAAAGGTCAGAAGGAGTGCTTCATTGTTTAATGACAGGCTGTTTTGCGATTCAAAATGAATCCCGATAACCCCTTCAACTTTGCCTGAATTGATAAGAGGGTAATACGTACCCTTGACACGCTGAAATGTGTCGGTACCTTTACCGGCCGGCTTTTTATTCGTAAATACCCAGAGCGCAGTATCGTAAACAGGATCGGTAAATGTACTGGCACTGTGAATCTGTCTATCCAGATTATCCGATTGGTCAGGATAGTAAAAGCAGCTCTGCGCTCCAAAGGTACGTGCAATATGATCCGCCGAAATCTGGAAAATGTCATCAATTGATTGGACGGTAGAGAGCGATTCTACAAAAGAGAGCAGCGTTGATGTCTGGTGTTCCCTGAAATGAACAAGTTCATCTTTGTTACGCACACGAATCGCCAGTGATGATGTAATGGTTGACAATAAAACATACATGCCCATAAGGATAATATCATTAATGTTTTTTGACGCCAGCTGCATTGCCGGAGGAACAAATATATATCCCCACACTATCGCGCTCACCACTGATGAGACAATTACCGGTCCGCGCTTAAAGAACAATCCCATAAATGTATTGGTGAAAAGAAATGCAATTGCTATCAGATGATAGTTGATAAATGACTGCGAAATAATGCCAAGTACTGAAACAATGGCGGTTATTCCAAGTGTGAACAGGTACTGTTTTGATACTTTTACTGATGATTCAGTGGCTGTTTTAGGTTTGTCAGCTTTTGCATCGTTTCTGCAACACTCAATGACATGAATATCAATACCACCGGAATTTTTTATCAGATTATCAACGATTGATTGTTGTCCGATTAATCGAAGCAATGGGTGACGATACGATTTACCGACAATAATCTGACTGACATTTTTCTGTTTTGCAGTCCGTAAGATTCCGGAAGCGATATCGGTATCAGCAGTTGCAATCAGTTCTCCGCCGAGTTCCCGA
Source organism: uncultured Fibrobacter sp. (assembly GCA_964390065.1). Lineage (GTDB taxonomy): Bacteria > Fibrobacterota > Chitinivibrionia > Chitinivibrionales > Chitinispirillaceae > JAAZBG01. Next base: position 2,516 of record CAYMGX010000247.1, read on the forward strand.
ACCAGCATGAAATTACGTTTAAGCTGGGGCTCATCAACAGCGTTAATCGTATCATTTGTCTGTACATGCACTGCATACCACATACCCTCAACCGAGAGTGACATGCGGGTAGTCATGCGTATCAGTTCCTCACTGCGTACACTTGCGTCAATAGCGACCATAAAACGTTCATTTGTTTTCCAGGGCCCGTGAATATTACGCTGATGCATGTATTCTGTCAATTGAAGATTGACTCGTTTGGCAAGAGTCCGGAGTGCGATTTCACGCAGGGCAGTAAGATTACCTTTACGATAAAAATCGTGTGCGATTGTTTTCATGTAATCGGGAACGTTAATTTTATTGTCGGTAAATTTGACAAGAAGTTCATCCTGTGGCATGTCGACAAGTTCAATCTCATCAGCACTGTCAAGCATCCGGTCCGGGACAATTTCGGTACACCGTATACCGGTGATCTGAAAAACGATATCAATCAGGCTTTCGACATGATGAACATTGAGGGTTGTATAGACACTGATTCCGTGATCAAGCAGTTCCTGAATATCCTGCCAGCGGAACCGGTGACGCGCCTTCGGGTGGTTAATGTGTTCCATCCGGTCGATCAGGACAATCTGTGGTCGCCTGGCAAGTACGGCATCCAGATCCATTTCACCATAAGGGAAATCATCATCCTTGAGAACCTGCGGAATCAACTCGATCTTTGAGGTGATTTCCGATTCTTCCGGGTCACCGTGTGTTTCCACGTATCCGACAACAACATTTGCACCGCGGGCCTGTATATCAAGCCCGGCTTTGAGCATTGTAAGTGTCTTACCAACACCGGGTGCCATTCCGAAGAAAATTTTAAGTTTCCCGGCATTTCTAAGGTGAGTATCCATGTGCTTTAAAATACACGATTACAGACTTGGGGCGTATATTTAAATTGTTGAATTTTGGATTGGATCGGATGCTTTATCCGGAGAGGACTCATCCTCCGGCCCCTTCTTCATGTGTGGAAGATGAGGCCGGGGGAGCATTCTCCCTTCCTGTAGATCATAAAAAAATCGGAAAATCTGTGCAAATGACTGTACCAGTAAATTCCATTGATGGATGGTTTTGAAAAACTGGTAACTCATTCTCCTTTTCTCTTCCACTCCTTTATTCCTCC
>CAYMGX010000248.1:0-3652 GCA_964390065.1 uncultured Fibrobacter sp.
CGAAGGAAACGGGATTTGTCATTGTCGGCATCGATACTGTAATCGTTATAGTACAGTTTCATATCTTTCATATTATGGCTGTCTGCGTATTCACGGGCATATTTAAATGCCAACGGAATGAAGTCTTCTCCAAGCAGGTCATAAAACACCGATGAACGCATTTTTGCATTGCCCGAACCGACATCGCTGTCTGTCGAGATCGCCTCATTCACAACATCCCATGCGATAATTTTATTACCAAAATGCTCCATAACCTTTTCGATGTGATTTTTCATTACTGCCTGGATACGATCACGGCTGTTAATTGATTTTACCCAATTCGGGAGCTGGTTATGCCAGACAAGCGCGTGGCCTTTAACCTTAATCCCTTTTGATTGTGCTACACTTACAATTTGATCAGCCGCACCGAAATTAAACACACCTTCACTACCCTCTGTAGCATCCCATTTCATTGCATTATCGGCTGTCACATAGTTAAACTCCCGAGCGATAATATCACTATTAACACCGCTCTGGTTTACCGCTGCACCGATTAATATCTGATGATTACTCCTGCAAAGACCAGCAGCTTTAAGCGTTGTTGCATTACAGGTAGTAGCAACAATTGAATCCATGGTGATTGAAAGATTTGATAATGTGTATGAACTGATCGGTGTACGTTTCTCGGTAAAACCGGTTTTTCTCATAATGAGTGTATCAACATCAGCCGCTGCTGCAGCACTCTTTGCAAGTGTGAGCTGGTTTATTTCGGAATTGCCGGATACACACTGAAGTCTTGCTGAAAGACCCGGGAGTTGCAGGAGCGGGCTTGTATAGGTTTTTCCGTTCAGGGTGATTTTCAAGATGTTAAGACCGGCAGTAAAGGCTGGTAACAGAATCGAGCCGGATGAACTATTTGTTTTTGTAAAGTTTACGGAAGAAACCCTTTTACCATCACTGCTATATACTGATGCTGTACCGTTGAGCTCTTTATCGTTGCTGTGAATGTATAGCTCTCTGCCATTCAGACTGAATCCTAATGGCTGTGCTCCCGATGATAACATTTTTGCTACAGCTGTTGTTACGATGGAAAAATTGCCCGAAGCATCAGTTGTAGCACTGACGCCACTGACTTTAGCGAGCGTACAGGTAACATCTTTGATGGCACCTCCACCACTTTTGTTAACTTTTCCGCTAATCGAAATTGTCTGTGCTGTAGCAAGTGACTGCAGAAGTGCAATCAACATGAATAACGTAATTATGAGCCCCCTCATTAAAACTCCTTTTTAAATGAAAATTGTACCTTATCTGTCCCAAATATAAAGATACATTGAAAAACTCTTTTGAAATACTGAAAATCCGTGGCCTTTTCCGTACACAGGTTGTGTACAAAAGTATGGCATCCAAACGATGGTAAAAAGTTATAAAGTATTGTTATATAATAAATTATAGCGCTGGAATCAACCTGTAATATCTAAAATGAAAAATGTCTACAATACAGACTACACCCGGTAATCAACCAACGGTTTAAATAAGGCAGGATTCAATTGGTTACGATTCTGCAGAGATCTTTTTCACCCTGTAAAATAACGTATCATTAACAGTATATGTTTCAGCAGTACCATTCGCAGTTACATTGTCAAGTGCAGCATGGATCTCGTTTATTGTTTTTCCCGCGATCACCGAGAGCTCTTCAAGTGTTGATGGTCGCCGGCGGATAAGGCTTAAAACTGTTTCTTCAAGATCCGCCCCCGTAATCTCTGATTTTGGACGCGAACCGCCGCGCGATATGATTTCAACGGGAAGAGGGGATAGGTAACGGGCGATGTCAGAAAGTTTTTGTGGGGATGCCGGGGTAACCCAGTCGCAGGCACCAGGTCTGTCAAGACTGTTGAGCTGCACCCGCTGAGGTTGTATTTTTGTCAATACTTCCTTGAATAACTTCAATTCAGATTCTGTGTCATTGATATCCGGTACGATAAATACCTCGACCCACATGACACCCTTATATTCATGCGCGAACTGTATAAGTCCGTCAATTACCTTTTGGTTATCCAGTGCCTTATCCGGACGGTTAATAGCTGCAAAGGCTTCATCTGAAACTGCATCAAGGGAAGGGCAGATAAGATCAAAATTCAGACAATCACGGCGAACATGTGGATCATAAAAAAGTGTACCATTGGTGAGTAGTGCGGTCTTGTATTGAGGATACGATGTTTTGACAAAATCAACAATCCTGCCAAGAGATGTGTTCAGTGTCGGTTCTCCACTTCCGGCAAAAGTCACATAGTCAAGTTTCTGGTTTTTTGCAAGATAGTCGGTCAGCTCACTTTTCAGTGCATCAAAACTGACATGTTCTTTACGGTCACAACTTAACACCGTTGTGTCACCACATTCACAATAGACACAGTTAAGTGAACAGGTTTTAAAAGGAACCATATCCACACCAAGAGAGATACCAAGGCGGCGTGAATTCACTGGACCAAAAAGATAGTTGTATGACATCGTATTCCCGTATTGTTGAGTATGCCGGTAGTGTCAAATCAGAATAATCTGAGTCTGATCATTTTAATTCGCGATAGCTCCCGGCAGCTTTATTTCAGGAACCTTCGGATGATTTGTTGTAATGGTGAAATCACCAAATTTTGGCTCCTTTTCCTTTACTGCATGAGAAACTGTTAGTTTGTAAACAGACAGCTTCTTGTCGCTGCTTTCAACTTTTGTAAGTTTGTACTTTGGAAAAAGTTCAAGATCCGCCTGCCACGCGGGTGTTCCCTGGTTTGAATCATACATTTTAAAAGATATTGATGTAACTGCAAGATCTGTTTTTTCTGTTGATAATGTCAGGCTATCGGTAAAGGGCTTCTGATCTGTAGAAGAAAGCTGAAGACTTTCTTTTGATAAAGTCACATACGACTTGAGTGTTCCCCCAAGTGCTACGACAAGCTCCGGAGTATTTTTTGCATTAGAAAAGATAGTCATGTTTTTCTTGAACGGACCGGTGTGAATACTCTTTAAGTCAATTGACTGAATCACCTTTCCGGTTTTTCCCGGGGCAATAATTGAGTCGTAACCAACAGTGGTACATCCGCATGATGCCTTCACTCTGCTGATTGTCAGGGTGCTGTCCCCGGTATTTTTAATGATAAAGGTGTGTTCCACTTTTTTCACATCACCCTGAAACATCGGGCCTGCATCAAAGTCTGATGAATCCACACTGATCATTGGGGCACCAATTACTGAAATAAGTAATAGCTGGCTGAGAAAAAGTGTCGCTGCTGCAAATTTGCTAATAGTCATATACATACCCTCCAGATTTTATAAGCATTACGATTATTACCCGAAATAATTGTCAAATACATTCATTGCTGCAAACTGTTGAAAAAGTAAAATAATTTACGCAACTTTCAAAAACGCCTGTATGCTTTAATCATGCAACGAATTTTAAAAAAATGTCAATAAGAGCGGCGTTAATTTTGTATTTTCTGTTACAAATCAGACGGTTTCAGTAATTGTTCTGGCGGATGCAGCCAGACCGGATATCCCTGATACACTACTAGTTTTTAAGAGAAGAGTATGCGCACATGATGGAAACCTGTGAAATTCCTAACGCAGAACAGCGTCAGCGAATAAGTAGCAAAACATTTCAGGGGGAGTTCTGGAAACCCTGTCC
>CAYMGX010000249.1:0-3648 GCA_964390065.1 uncultured Fibrobacter sp.
GCGCCATTACAATTAACTGCTATTATAAATAATACAACAACCAGAATTTTTATTCTCATAATTGATCCTATCCTATAATAAATTCAGTCCAGTGAACAAGTAAACGATCGTTATTGGCATTTCCGAATTTGTCAGCAATTGGACTATTTAAAATCGTTTGTATAGACTGTTTTGTTTCGTCCATAAGTAAAAATTCATCTTTCAACTTACCACTCCCGTTACCATCAGTCAATTTCAACTGATCCCTCGTCGCGTGATACGGGCACCAGCCCCAATCCAGTGAAACCTGCTGTTTACATGCCGGACAGTAGATAAATCGTGCGTCAACATACAAAACAAGCTTTAAAATAGTCAATACGTTGGCTTGCTCGGTTGGTGGAAGCTTTGATGGATTCGGGAGAAAGTTCTTTATTGATAATGGAATATTTTTACTGTCAACAAATATAATAATGTTTGAGTTTACACCTCCGGATTTTAGCACACCCGGCAGATTTGATTCTGAATGTTCACTTGCAAGTACCTGCAAAAAGTTTACTACGGTGACTTGTTTATTTTTAAAAAGCGCCAGTTTTAATTTTATAATCTTATCCTGAAATCCGGGACGGAATTGACTAAGAGAGTCAACATCCTTATAATTTTTCCGGATTAATCTTCCTCCCGATGAACCAAACTGGTAATCAAACGGGTCTTTATTCTGGTACTTTATCTTCCTGTTGTTAAAAAACTCAAATCCATTTGTTTGTGGTGTTATCGTACATGTCAGTGTCTTACTATCAATCTGGTATGTTTTACTTGCGACAGCCATGGAATATGACGTGTCAGTATACTGTCCTTCACCAAAACCGATACCATTGAGCATAGGGCTTCCGACCAGCGATGATGACTCAAGGTAATCTGATCTAAGTTTTCTGATTTCCTGTATAAATTTCAGATATTTAATACCTGTGCTGACCTTTGTTATTGCTTTATCACGAATACTTTCTACATTAGCCCGCTCTTTATTCAGTTCAATATCATCAGTACCAATAATTGAGAGATTATTCTGGTCATCTTTCTTTTTAAGTAAATCCTGAAAAAAAGTTTTTATCTCCCTTTCCTTAGACTCCTTTTGATGATCTTTTTCTGTATCTACCTGAGTGGCTATATTTGCAAACCTTGTACCATAATCGGTAAATGCACTTTTAACCTTCCCTGGCAGAAAATCTGCAATAAATGATATACCCTTTGTATTCATTTCTTTGTAATAATCTGTCCTTAACTTTTCCATTTTTGCATCTACCTGCGAATCGGGCACAAGATCATCAAATGTAATCAATGGATTATCATTAAACAGTCCTGTACTTTCCGGTGTAAAGCAGGTAAATGGTTGTAAATATGCTGGTGAACAGTCAAAATAATGTGCAGCAGAGCCATCTAATAGAATATGATTATCAATCGGAACCACACCTGTTTCATCAATAGTGATCTCAAGCTGGAGTTCATTAGTTACAATGTAAAGAATTAACGCGTGTTTTCCTTTTTTCAATCCATCACTTGTATCCAGTTGTAATTCGTAATTCACTTTCGTCCGTTTGGAATTATCGATTTTCCAGAATACCATTTTTACCGGATTTTTTTGAAGCCGTTGTTTTTCCTCATCTGTCAGATCGCGTTCCAATTCATAGGTAATGATAATCGGACGATGGCAAATTGCATGCGCCTGCCAGAAGTCATCTGAAGATTCAATTCGGATTTTTGTGTGCATCGTTTCTATGAATGACTCATTGCCCGGAAAACCTTTGCCAATTTTTGCGAAAGTATTACCTTCATTTGAGACCTCACCAACCGGTAAAATTTTAATGGTATTAAATTCAGATAAGTCAATTGTTTTTTGTTCGATGAAACGATCCAATCCAGGATATCGCGCAAGTTGATCATTTACAGTACGGTATTTTTTTATAAAGTCATGTTCAGTAATGTCAATTTTTCCATGTTAGAAAGGATATTTACCTTTTGAAAACAAACCCTGTTTAGCCTGAAATGGATAGTCTTTTTCAATAGTATTGAGCCATAATGCTACGGATTTTTCCTTGAAAAAGAAACGGTTATCAGCTCTTGAAATAAATTCATTAAGATTTGATTTAAGACCATGTGTAACAACTCCACGATCAGCAACCTTATCCGGTACAAAATGTTTGTCAGAATCAAGTTTACAATGTATTGATGGAATCCCATTAACGACATAAATACTTGTGTTTGAGCGGTGTTTATGAATATACCTGTCAAAAATAGCAGAATCCATTGTAGACAAACCAACCTGTCCCAATTGTGCACCTACAGCAAATGATTTGAACGGCAGGCACTGACTCATTTCAACATAATTAAAAGATTGTTCATCGTATGGATAACCATCATTGAATTTCTTCATGTATAAATTCGCGCGGGAATATCGCTTTACATTAGAGACTGGAGCCAAGAGCAGATCAATTGCTCCGAAAAAATTCTTCTTCGGATTCTTAAGCATATCTATTCTGCCTGCTGGTTGTGTAATATCAATATTTAAGCCAGTCTTGTACTCTTCTTTACTTGTTTCATGAACGACCCACGCCCAGGCAAATACATATTTACGCATTACTGATTCAGTAAATATTTTTTTCTGAAAAGCCTCGTTTCCTTTAAACTCGAAACAGAGATCATATTCAAACGCATTAAGCGCTGAAGATGTATTTCTGCTTGGTAATTTTGTCAGAAATGCATCGAAGGGAGCATCTGCAAGCCCGACAACAGTCTTCGGCAGTGCCACACCATCAATTACTTCGCCATCCTTGAATGTGATTTTCTTGTCTTCAGTCAGATTTAATTTAAAGCTATCGACGATATCAACATACTTTCCAACATTCGCAAAGTCCTCCTTTTCCTGCAATTCACGGTACATTGAATAATGGATACTTAGAATGTCAATGTGTATTGCAGCTTTGTCAAGTATCCGCCACCCGTTACCGCTTTCGACAAACAGGTCCTGTAAGCGAATATGGAAATACAAGGGTGTCTTATCACTCTTGTCATAGATAGAAATGCACTTTTCGTCGATTGGCAACTCCGAGGTTTTTGATCTACTCCAGAATGCATATTGCACCTGTATCATGCCTTCAAAAAGTTCAAATATTGTTTTTTCGCTCATTATTTCTCCCTAAGACAAAATTGATATTCATCCGGAATACGAAAATGGAACATTAATTTCTCCTTGTTCACCGGTTTTACCAGTGAAAACCAGTTCCTGTTCTTTATATACAAAAAATGTTCGCATTGTAATTGGTAACATATCCTTGCTTCTGCATATTCCCCATGAATTCAGTTGAATGAACGGTATAGCACACCGAGTACTGGTTCTACTCTTCGCTGTAGCCTGAAATTCAATTTTCGCATCTTCACCCGTACCACTCGTATCAGTAACAACCCATTCCCCTTTCGCAACACCACCAACATTCTTTCCTTGTGCGTTTCCAACGGCTTTCGGGGGTTTTACGGATGTGTCAAAAATTTCAAAGGTTACCAGACCGTTTTCGGGAACTCCTGTAACATCGGCCATAAGAATAACGGTATCATCAAAAACAGCCTTTTTGGGCGAGTTCTCTTTCTTTGTCGCATCCTTGTGTTCCCATCGCGGAT
>CAYMGX010000250.1:0-1804 GCA_964390065.1 uncultured Fibrobacter sp.
TGCATATGTATCTTGCGGATATTTTTACCGTAACGGCAAGCCTTGCAGGACTTCCCGGCATGAGCGTTCCCTGTGGATTTACAAAAGAGGGAAAGTTGCCGGTCGGCATGCAGATCATCTGCCCTCCATGGCAGGAGGAACAGCTTTTCAAAATCGGAGCCGCCTACGAACAGGAAACATCCTGGTCAAAAGAGACTGCGACGATTGGCAGTTGATACATGGTGAATTGTTGATTACGAATTATCGGTAGGGACAAGGCATGCCTTGTTCCTGCCGTGTACGATATCATCCCAAACAAGACGAATTCTGTATATAGAAATAATGGATTTGGTATAATGTTAGATGAATGGTTTCAAACTGATCCCTGACGTAATGAAAAACTAGATCAAATATTAATTATTTAAAATGCATTCACACGCACTTGTATCTGGTGACAAAAAATGTTTGTTTACGACAACAACAAATGTTATAAAAACAGATTAACAGGATTTTGTTTTCCACATGACCCCAAAAATGAATCTCGAAGTACAAGGTATACGGGAACGGGATCGGGTCGAAGGAATAACAAACAAGGCACGGGTTGTAAAAGTTAGGACAACTATAAACGCAAGCAATATTGGTAAAAAAATGATTAAGGTTGACAAAAAACTATTAAAATCTCTAAGTCTATGGATGTTGTTTTTTATAGTTTGTCTGAATTGTAATTTACTTTTTAGAAAAAATTGTGATGATTTTATTACATTTTTATCACACCAGTTATGGTTTTTTTCTATTGCATTTCCAATCTCTTTAATTTTCGCAACAGCATTTACTTATAGAGGCAGAATGTCTGGCTTTAAAGAAATAATATTTTTTTTTAGACAAAACATTGCTGTTTTTTTAACACTAACGATTCTTTTGCTTCTTTTTATTGGTTTTGTTGTTCCTCATTATAATCATATCTTTGTTGAGCGAATAATTATTGCCAGCGGCGGCTCATATTCTGATAATTATAAATCTGATCGCGAAAAAAGTATTATTGAGTTATACACAGCGCAAGGGAACATGCTCATAAATCCAAAAATTAAGCGCCAGTATTTATATGAATTATCTAAGAAGATTGCGATTGCTTTTTCTGTTTTTACAAATGCATTTGCAGGCTTATCACTTGCTGCTCTTTTTAAAAAGAAATCTGTGGTGAACTCCATAGTACTCTTTTTTTCCTGTGTAGTACTGCAAAATATATATCTTTTGCTGTTTGTCCGGTTGGAAGACATGGAATACTTTAATCCGTTTGTAATTATGATGATTCCGCTTATTGTGAATCTTTTTATTGGTTCAGGTTTGATTGCACTGGCTTCTGTTATTAAAAAAATTACGTTATTGATTAATAAAAATGCATTGTAATTTGCAATATGGGAGTTGTGAGTATGCATATGCTAAAGCTTTTACTGACTATGTTCAATGTGATAGAATACCTGTAGTCAGTAGTCAAGAGTGTCCAGAAGTACCTTTCAATCATATTAAGAAAATAGTTAACCATTGATAGTTAAAAAAACGGATGTTTATTTCGGGGTGAGGTAGCACGAAGGCGGACGGGCACGAGGCCGGTCCGTACGGGGCGCTGATTCAAATTGGCCGGGTGATTGATTTAATGGTAAATATCGGTGTTATACTTTCGGCGGTTTGCTGAATATTCCGATAATGAAAAGCAGTATGAACAAGCCACCAGATATCAGTGCTGCTAACGGTGCATACGATGTAAATGATGGAACCGCGTTGGTTTGCCACAAAACAAGACCGGCAATTGAGACCAAAAGAAAAA
>CAYMGX010000250.1:1904-3621 GCA_964390065.1 uncultured Fibrobacter sp.
AATTTTAAAATAATTTGTAACATTCATCTGTCCTACGGCGTTTTTAATTATGAGATCGCAACTAAACATGTCCTGAAAGTGATCAACGTATGTTTGGAACACCGGAATCCTCCTGTAAAAGTTTTTCAGATACCTGGGAAATCCTTCCATACTCCGATGATGAGGATGAGGCGCTTGAGCATGGCAACGTGTTGTCATCTGAGGAGTTAATTAAACGGTTGCAACATATAAACAATATTTTCAGTTCGGAACAAAGTGGCAGAGGATATTCTCCGGAAGCATTCGCATTACTATGCACATTGCTTGCCTGTGCCTCATGGTGTAAGGAAAACCGGGCACTATTTAACTCTTTGTCTGCTCTGCTTGATAGTGAAAGCAGTATTGTTGATACGAAGAGTGATAGCAGCGTCGCACAGAGTTGTGACCGGGAACGTGAATTTGATGATGTCTTTATATTTGAAAATGTAAGGGATTACAGGGTATTCTACTTTGAAACAGTATACTATGCAAATGATGTCGATTATTGCAAAGATGTACAACCTGTAAATACCGTATCCCGAGGACCGCCTGAGCAGGGTTACGATTGTCTCGCAGATAGTAAAGATATTAATATGCTCATTGACATAGCTGGCGCATACAGTGCTCCGGTACCTGATATAAATGATGATTCGCATAAACATTGCTTGCAATATGATTTACCTATTAATAGTTTACTATATCAGGTCAACGGAGGCGGTTTCCATGAAGCAGCATGAATTTACAGCACTGTACAGAGAGTACTCAAAACCATTGTACAATTTCATACGATGGACAACCGGGTACAGCGCCATGAGTGATGATATCACTCAGAATATGTTTATTAAGGTTCTTCGCAGTGAAAATGCGCCATCTGATCCTGTCGAAATCCGGAGATGGCTGTATGCGATTGCAAGAAATGCATGTATTGACTATTTCAGAAGCAATGCACGGTTGACAAATTTTAAAAATAACTATACAGCCGAATGCGCTGTAAACGGTTCAATAGAAGTCGATGAAACGCATGACAGTGAGGAGATCTGGAAACAGCTTGCGAAACTTCCTGATATTGACAGGTCTATACTGTATCTTCACTTGAAAGAAGGATATGCGTACAAGGAGATCGCTGACACACTCGAAATGAACGAAAATCAGGTTCGTGTCAAAGCATTCAGGGCACTACGAAAACTTAGGGATGAAATGTGCAGGGCTGAAGTATGAGTAAAGAAAATAGTGAACACTTGACAGAAGAACAGATGGCGGATGTGGCGTCGGATATGCTGACTGATGAAATCAGGGAGCATCTGGCGATCTGTGATGTGTGCGTAAAAGAGGTAAAAGAACTCAAATCCGTTGCCGATACCATTAGAACACTTGAGGATGAAGATGTTCCGTCATCGGTAGAGCGGCGCATATTCCGCGCACTTCACCGCAATAAACCAAAAATCGCAAAAATCCTTGAAAGTCCCATGTTGTCAATACTGTTTGCAGTGATTATCATTTTTTTGCTCTATCTTATAATCGGTATGCTGCTGGTTGATCAGTAAAAGTGGTCAGGCTTGTTAGTTATTGCTTTTTATTTGTCAACATCAACTAAATCCCCCGCTGGGGGACTTGCACGATTTTCACCTTCGTTTTAAAAACCAGCTATTATTCCGGCAATTAAATACTTCCCACTTCATGCTGCATATTTGACAAGTTT
>CAYMGX010000251.1:0-3621 GCA_964390065.1 uncultured Fibrobacter sp.
GCACCAATAATGGTTTTCAGATCGTGAACGATTTGAGTCAACTGATCAACGGTTTCCGATGTCGGTTGTTCGAAGTTCACGTTTTCAAGTCCTGATACGATATTGAGATTCAGTGTTCCCGCGATATCAATCAGTGCCTGTTTGATCGTTTCTGATGCCTGTGCGAGTTGACTATCAGAAAGCTGACTTATTTCAGAATCCTTCAGCTCAGTCTGATTTTCAACATTGTTAACCACTGATTCCTGAATCTGAGCATGCTCACTCTGAGATATGGTTTCGTCATCAGATGATATATTTTCAGACGGTTCCTTTGACAAATTGCGTGAGCCTGATTTTTCATCCGTTTTACTCATTAACCGGTTATCAACTGGTTTATTCATCTGCCTGGTATCAACCTTCTGATCGGAATCCTGTTTACTGACAAAACTACGCCGTGTCGTGGATTGATTTGATTCATCACGGTTTAGCACGTTTTTCTCAGCTGACTTATTAGCATAGGAATTTGATCGTGCAACTTCGTTATATGTCTCCTGGAAACGACTTGTCGTTTTCGTTTCCTGATCTTTTCCGAACTCCGTGGCTGAATCCCGATTTGCTGTGCGATTCTGACTACGGTCCATCCGGCTGGAACGTGGAGTATCATTTTGTCCACTGCCGAGATTGAATAACATTGCATCTGTTCTCATACGTTCACCTCCTTTCTTTGTGTTATGTGTTACAACATTACCTCACCCCCCGGCCCCCTCTTCATTGATATGGAGAAGGGGTGTCAGGAGATTTTATTTTTATTTTGGTGAACCACCACGATGGTGGTTTCGTTGATCCATTGTCTGTAATAACACGATACCCGATCACCACCCACAAGGGGTGGTGCTACAGTCTATCTAACACCGTCGATACGGGTTGTAATTGCTGCTGCTTTTTCCGGGGCCATGGCTGCCAGAATCTTTGCCTTCTGGCGATCGTCGGTCATGGCACCGAGAATTTTTGCAGCCTGATCCGCTGAAAAAGATTCAATAATCTGCGCCGCTTCAAGCGGCTTCATTGACACATATACTTTTGCCTGTGCTTTGTACTTTTTTATTTCAAGTGAATCGCTCTTCTCGACCAGAGCTTCCATCTTTTCACGCTGCCGGGCAATAATGGTCTGCTTCTCATCAAGCTCCTTTTGAGCGATTTCCAATCTCGCCTGTAAATCCTGTAACCGTTCCCGTTCCTTTTGTATTTCTATTTTTTCGTTTTCAAGTGCCTGAAAAATCCTTGAATTTGAGATCATAATTGAATCGGTTTTTTGAGTCCGTTTTATCACCTGAAGTTTCTTTTCATCCTCAACAGCTGTTTTAGGAGCACCGTACTCGATACGAAGCATTCCGGTTGCAAAAAGTACTGTTGCATAGATCACCGGAAACGATAGCACTGCTATCAATAAAACAATAAGTATTTCTTTAAACTTGTTCATGATACTTCCTTGTATGCCCATTTCATTCGGATATGTGAATACGCAACGACTGTGCCAGATAGGAAAATTGTATGGTATCGGTAAATGTTATTCAAGCAGAATCATATTGTTATATGGTGAAATGCAATATCGATCCGGTGCAGCATCATAGCACTGATACGGTATAGTCTGCCGGTCCTACAGGAAAAAAATTCTGCGCAGGTTTTCAGAAACACGGGGTCTAATGCAATTTGTCTGGTTCAGAAATATAATCCCCCACTATTTCCATTAACTAATGTGAGGCACATCAAGCGCAGAGTTGTCTTTAGCTATAGATTGGTGATAAACGACGTTTCGGATACGTCCAAAAAGTATATTCTGATTACACTACGATTGACAACAAAGAGTCCCCTCCACATGCTGGTATTAAGAAGATCCACAAGGAGTACTGAAATCCATTCTATTGTTTATCATTTGATAATCACAGGATGCGGGTGTTAATTCACAGGAAGTTATCACAATATCTTTTGTTAACTTCTTTGGTGAACATGGTTTTATAAAAATAACAATAAGGATATATACATTGTCTACATTTGGAAATGATCTGACAAGCGGAAGCATACCGAAAAATCTTTTCAGGTTTGCTGTTCCGGTTTTTCTGGCCAACGTGCTTTCATCAGGCTATGCGATTATTAATACAATCTGGGTAGGTCACCTTCTGGGCGGAGTAGCAGTTGCAGCAGTCGCTGTAACATTTCCGGTTGTTCTGCTGATGGTTGCAATTGCAAACGGTGCAACAACTGCGGCGTCAGTAATGATCTCTCATAATTTTGGAGCGAAAAACAATGATGCTATCCAGAAAATAGTCGATACATCGTGGAGTGTCGGTATTATTGTTGTAATTGCCACTTGTATGTCCGGGTACTTCGGGGCAGAAACGATTCTCCGGCTTATGAATACAAGTAACGAAGTGCTTGCGATAGCAACAGGATTCCTTCGACTTACAATAATTCAATTTGTATTCATGTACCTCGGTTTTATGCTTTCATCAACACTAAGAGCTGTCGGGAACAGCAAAATTCCCCTTATGTTTACTGCTGTGGGTACAGTGCTTAACACGATCCTTGATCCACTGATGATTATTGGTGTAGGACCATTCCCGGAGCTCGGATTAAACGGTGCAGCGTATGCATCACTTATTTCCAGTGGTATCACAGCGTTTATCGGCCTCGTTTACTTTTGGAAAAAATACAATCATACACCGCTTGTCCCTAAAAGTCTTACCTTAACGCCAGTGTGTGTCAAACAGATATTCGGTATCGGCTTCCCAACTTTTATTCAGCAGACAATTATTTCGCTATCGGTAGCATTTATTACCATTTTTGTAAACCGTTTTGGTCCGGATGCAACTGCAGCATTTGGTATTATCGGAAGAATAGAATCAATGGTAATAATGCCGGCAATAGCGATGCTTGTTGCAGTGTCAACATTAACTGCACAATCGATAGGCGCCGGTAAAGCAAACGCAATTCCAGTAGTTTACAAGTGGGGATTACTCATCAACACACCGGTAATTGCATCAATCTGTCTTGTTTCCATATTCTTTCCAACAGCAGTAATGCGCCTCTTTGTCACTGATCCGAACGTCATCGCAGTCGGAGTACAATATCTGCACATCGCAGGCTGGGCATATATCCTGATGATCTCCATATTTGTCACCAACGGAGTTCTTATTGGTGCAAAAAAGGCGATGATTACAATGTTTTTTTCTCTGATAGCACTGGGTTTTTTCAGAATTCCCTTCGCAGCATTTCTCTCCAAAACATCACTTGGACTAAAAGGAATATGGATCGCCATTGCAATCAGCTTTTTCATCAATGCACTTCTTGGTTTTCTCTACTACATCTCCGGCCGATGGAAAAAAGGAACAGAGATACCGGTTTCTGTAAATGAAACATTAACCCTTGAAGCTGAAGTTGAGGGGGCTGAAGTCGTTTCGAATGTGTGATTGGGGGGTGGGAAGAGTAGCAAGTAGCAAGTAGCCAGTAGCAAGTAGCCAGTAGCAAGTAGCAAGTAGCCAGTAGCAAGTAGCAAGTAGCCAGTAGCCAGTAGCAAGTAGCAAGTAGCAAGTGCCAATTCCCCTTTTCTACCTCATAATGATATCCCGCAATGATTGATACGAA
>CAYMGX010000252.1:0-3572 GCA_964390065.1 uncultured Fibrobacter sp.
ATGTGTGTTGCAAGCCTGTCAAGAAACCAGCGATCATGGCTTACGACCACAGCACATCCTGAGAAATCACTGATAGCCTGTTCGAGCGATTGAAGAGTCTCAACATCAAGATCATTCGTAGGTTCATCAAGCAGTAATACATTACCGCCGGTCTGCAGCAGTTTAGCGAGGTGTACCCTGTTGCGTTCTCCACCGGAAAGTTCCTTTACCAGTTTCTGCTGATCAGCACCACTGAAGTTGAACTTGCCGACATATGCACGTGAGTTCATTTCAATTTTACCAAGCATAATGATATCATTTCCACCGGTAATCTCCTCAAAAACAGTTTTCTCACCATCAAGTGCATCCCGGGTTTGATTGACATAACTTAACTGTACAGTGTCTCCCATAACCACAGCTCCGCTGTCAGGTGTATCCTGCCCGGTTATTATTTGTAGTAACGTACTTTTACCTGTACCGTTTGCCCCGACAATACCGACAATACCTGCTCTTGGAAGACTGAATTCAAGATTTTCAAACAGTAATTTATCACCATATGCTTTTGTCAGTTTTTCTGCCTTGATAACGACATTGCCAAGGCGTGCACCCTGAGGAATAACGATAGTGGCCTGAGTGACCTTATCGGCAGATTCCTGATTACGGAGTTCTTCATATGCGTTAAGACGGGCTTTGCCTTTAGCCTGACGTGCCTTCTGAGACAGACGAACCCAATCAAGTTCTTTTTTAAGTCTGCGCTGACGAATTGATTCTTCTTTTTCTTCCTGTGACATACGCTGCGTTTTCTGATCAAGCCATGAGCTGTAGTTGCCCTTCCAGGGAATACCTCTACCCCTGTCAAGTTCAAGGATCCATCCAACCACATTATCAAGGAAGTATCTGTCGTGCGTTACAAGAATTACAGATCCCGCATATTCATGAAGGAACCTTTCAAGCCACGCGACTGATTCTGCGTCAAGATGGTTCGTTGGTTCATCAAGAAGCAGCAGATCCGGTTTCTCAAGCAGCAATTTACACAACGCGACTCTGCGGCGTTCTCCACCGGACAGTGTTGTTACGTCTGCATCACCGGGAGGCAGCCGTAGCGCATCCATCGCAATTTCAAGCTGACGATCCAATTCCCATGCATTCACGGCATCAATTTTATCCTGCAGTTTTGCCTGACGTTCAAGTAGTTTCTCCATCTCATCATCGGACATCGGCTCGGCAAATTTATTCGAAACCTCATCAAATTCATTGAGCAGATCACGGGTACTTTTCACAGCAAGCTCAACATTTCCCTTTACATCCAGAGACTCATCGAGCTTCGGCTCCTGTGGAAGATATCCCACAGTGCGACCAGCTTCAAGCCACGCTTCACCCTGAAAATCCGAATCAATACCTGCCATAATTTTCATCAGAGTACTTTTTCCTGAACCGTTTACACCAATAATACCAATTTTCGCACCATAATAAAAGGAAAGAGATATATCCTTAAGCACTTCTTTTTTGTTTGGATACACCTTTGTTAACCGGTGCATGTAATAGACAAATTTTTCAGCCATTAACATATTCCCTGATAAAAGTTAAAAACATAAACCTCAGCATACATACCTGAAATACAGTAGCAATCTGAAAAATCAGGTATCACTCACGCACAACGCCGGAAATTTAATCAATTAAACTACAATATGTCACTGATTAATAGTTGCTTTTTTTAACCGGAATCAGTTCTGTACCGCGCAATTATTTTCACCCGGAGTACATTGCAATAATTTATTATTAGTACAGGAACGTTGTTCATTCGTCCTGTCTTTCAATCATTTCCAACCGGGATACAATTTTTGAACGAAAAATCATTTGATATTATAATTATTGGATCAGGAATAAGTGCGCTTACAACCGCAGCTCTGATGTCCGGTATCAGTAAAAAACGCGTACTCATTATTGAACAACATGATCGAATTGGCGGATATACTCACACGTTCACCCGCAAGGGATACACCTGGGATGTCGGATTCCATTATATCGGCGAGATTTTCAGCAGGAAACTGGCCGGGCTTGTAATGAATTTTATCACTGGCGGAAAACTGAAATGGAGGAAAACTCCGGAGCCGTTTGAAACTTTTATCTACCCTGGTTTAACATTTTCAATGTACGGTAATCAAAAGAGGTTTAAAAGTGATCTTCTTGCCATGTTTCCCCATGAATCAAAAGCTATCCATTTATATTTTCGCGATATCAACAAAGTTTCACTCTGGTTTGTCTGTGATTTTCTCATTCGTTTTTTACCAGCGGTTTTAAAAGTACCGGTATTTCTTGTCAGAATGCTCCATAATCGCCTTGCACTAATGTCCACAGAAGAATACATGAAAAGGTTTAAAGATGAAAAACTGAGATCAATAGTGACATCGCAATGGGGTAACTACGGCCTGCCGCCATCACAAAGCGTTTTTATGATTCATGGTCTGATTGTAAAGCATTTTATCAATGGTGGTTACTACCCTGAAGGTGGTTCCGGAGAAATTGCCAAAAACACTCTGCCGCACATTGAAAAGTATGGTGGCAAGACAATTGTAAACTGTAAGGTAAAAGAGATACTCATCTATAATAATCGTACTACCGGTGTAGCTGTCGAAATCAGGGAAAAGGGTATAAATATCCGTCGGGAATATTCAGCGCCAGTCATAGTCTCCTGTGCCGGAGCGTTCAATACATTTACAAAACTCATAGCAGAGAAGCATAACTTTCCATTTGTAAAAAAATGCAGGGAACTCAATAGACCATCAATGTGTGTCGCGCTCTATCTTGGACTAAAAGGTGATATTCGTTCGCTTGGCATTACCGGCTCAAACTGCTGGATCTATGATACGCTTAATCATGAGTCAAGCTACAATAATGCTATGTTACTTCAAGGGAAACCATCATCCTGTTTTGTTTCCTTTATTCCATCAACAGAACAACCGGATACCTTTAAAACCGCAACGATAATTTCATTAACCAATTATTCACATTTCGAAAAATGGCGACATCAAACAAGAGGAAAACGCGACAGTGATTATTATTTACTAAAAGAAACTATTGCCCGGGGCCTTATCGATTTTGTCAATGCTCATTATCCGGGTTTTTCGAATGCAATTGACTACTACGAACTGGGAACGCCACTATCTGCAGAAAACTTTACGGAAAGTCCGGATGGTGCAATGTATGGCCTTGGGGCAACACCCGAACGTTATAAACAGAAGTGGCTTGCACCGGTTACACCGGTAAAAGGGCTCTATCTGACAGGAGCTGATATCAGCTCACTTGGTATTGTGCCATCCATGATGTCCGGGGTGGCAACGGCATCAGTGTTAAGCGGACCATTTGGTCTGTTTAAGATTGTTGGACATATCAGGCGGTTTTCACGGAAAAAATCGTAATACTGCTACACTATTGGGGATTAAGAGACCAGTGGTTCCACTGGTGCACTTCAAATTCAGTCATTCAGAAACACTAATAAAAAAGCCTGCTCAGTAAACTAAGCAGGCATAAAAATACGGACCGGACGAGGCTCGAACTCGCGACCTCTGGCTTGACAGGCCAGCGTTCTAACC
>CAYMGX010000253.1:0-3505 GCA_964390065.1 uncultured Fibrobacter sp.
AAAAATAACTATTTTATATTCAAAATTATATGTCATTTGAAATCAGAAAAATAACCACAGAATCCGTACCGATTTTTATTTGCGGTATTGCAATACTGCTTACTGCTGTATTGGTACGTATTGGGATAATGCCTCAGATTTCAATGTTGTCAACCAATCACAGTATTCATGCGTCTACTAAAAAGCTTATTGCTGATGAAGCGGGTTTGAATAGTATTGCAGATGAGATCCGGGATAAAAACATACGTTTACAGATGCGGCTGGATGCGTCAAGTGGAAGCAGTGCGGTAAAGGACACTGGTACGGATGACCTGTCGGGATATCTTGAATTACTTATCGCATGGGCCAAAGCTGCGGATATCCGATTCGTTAAAATGGAACCAGGACAGGAAAAAATCGAACATGGAATGAAACAATACCTGATTACACTTCAGTTTACATCTACATACCATGCACTTGGACAGTTTGTAAATTCAGTAGAAAAAAAGCCGCAATTCTATTCTATTGACGGCTTATATGTTGAGGCGAGAAATGAAGGGCGTGTAGAGGCCAAACTTGGTATCGTCTGCACGATTCCTGTAAAGGGGAAGTGATGGATCAGAACAGAGCTGCCATAGTTGCTTTTGCAGGAATAGTTGCTTTTCTGACAGCAATATATTTACTGATCGGTATCCGGTCTTCACCCATGGATCAAAGGGTATCAGCGTCATTACATAATGAAAGTATGGCGCAAAGAGAGATGAAAAAGCTTGATGCCGCACTGAACCGGAGTATTATCGCAGATACATTTCAATATGTTGGAAACTTTGAAACACCGTTCAGGATGACAGGTGATAACGGTCAGAAAAGAGTTCCAAAAGTAAACCATCCAGCACGTCCACGCCTTCTATTAAAAGGAATTCTTCAAAAAGATGTTCCACTTGCCATTATTGAGGACGAGCAGGGTGAAACCTTTATTGATGGCGTAGGTAAAATCATACATGGTCAGGAAATTGTAAAAATAGGTAACAATAGTGTTACATTAAAAGATAGCCGGGGGTATCATGATATCATGGTTGAGGAGAATTAGTCCGCCGGTTATTACGTCGCAAAGAGGAAGCGCATTACCGGTTGTACTCATTTTTGCTGTAGCCGGATTAATTACTGTAGTCTCATTTCTGTATTTCAACCTCTCATCGTCAAGATATTCTTTCAATACTTACAGGGCTCTTCAGGCAAATCTGAATGCACGTTCAGGTATCTATATCGCTTTTAATGAGCTTATTGATAACGGAGATGGTGAACATACCATGCTTCCGGAAATTGATGCACGTGATTTATCGTTCGGCAAATCACTTTTTACTGATGTCGATAGCTCTTCTGTTGCATCAGCATCTACTGTTATTTACGGAAATGACAAGCTGACATTTGATAATGGTTCAAAACGATACAGACTCTATTCTTTTGATACACTTGATTCTGCGGATGTAACGCTTGTTGGTGATGGCGGTTCGGGGATTCTGCGGTCAGTCTATACTGATGGCGTTCACACTACTACTGTGGAAGCAACACTTGGCAGCAGAATACCTTTCAGACCTGATACTGTTGCTGTATGCTACAATGCAGGTGAATGGGATGCTGCCAGTGTGACGGGAATTACATTTTCTTCAGGAAACCAGCCCGATTCTGTTTCAACATGGTTACGCTCTATGATCAGTAAATATCAGGAACAGATTGTGTCTTCAGATACCGGCAGTATTGATCCACCGGTTACAATTCAGTCAAACCGTGATTTGTCTAAAGTCAAACGCGTTGTGTCAGGTGATCTGATTATGGACGGTTCATTTACTAAACTGATATGGCGGGATACAGGAACATTTGTTGTGCTTGGTCGAATGGATATAAGTGGTGAAGTTGAAATTGAGGGAATTAAAATTGTGGTTGGAGGTGAGATTACACTTAACGGCGAATCCACTCTGAATAATGTAAGTCTCTTTTCACAAAGTAAAATATTTTTTGCTGATGATTCAAAGTTTAGCGGTAATGCAATGGCTCTTAACAGTGTGGCAATTTATGGAAACGCAGAAATCAGTAACAAAAGTACGATTCTTGTTTGTGGTGAATCAACGTCATCACAGGAGACTTCAGGAAAAAAGGTACAGGATGTTAATGTTGATATAAAGAAAATTTACAGTATTGAGATTGGTGATAAGGCTGTTGTTGATGCTGTTTTAATTGCGGTTGGAAATCCAGGCGACATCAAGACTCATAAAGATGTTGAGATTAGTGGTGTAATGATAGCACAAAAAGAGATTGGACATCTTGGAAAATTTCGCGGACTCATGACTGCCGGACGGTTCGTTGATCCGGATGTAAGGATCGAACAACCAGAACCATTATCTGCTGCTTCGGGAACTAAAACCGATACAAAAGAAACTGCAAAAAATCCGGTACCATTTAAAAATACTATCAAAGGTGATGTGGAGTCATTATATACTATTAATGATTACAAACTTCCATTTTTTATCGGTAAGTTGACAATTACAAAGTGGAGGGAATTCTGATGTTTCCGAGGTCGGATTGTCATGGGTACTCTCTTATTGAAATTATTATTGCAATGTCAATATTCGCAATTGTCGCTGCATCACTGCTTTTCGCATTGACAAACGCAGGCAGAATCAAGGCAAGAGGATCAACAGTTGAAAGTGTTACAACACTTGCCAGGAATGAGACTGAGGCAATTAAAAATATTGCGTATTTAAATGCATCGATCAACGATACGGTATACGATATCACGTATAATAAAAAAGAGTACACAGTTGAAAGAAAACGGATAATTGATGGCGAAGTGGATGTTTTCGTAAGCGATGATAAAAAGTCAACCTTGCAGGAACTGGTTGTCATTATCTCTGAAAAAAATAAACCTGATAAAAAATGGACATTCAATCTTGTTCAGGGGTTTACAAATTAAGATTAGCAGCAATAAGGGTATGACACTTGTTGAACTGATGGTTGCAATGGTTGTGGCATCAATTGCACTGGTAATCATTTTTTACATGTGGAATACAATTAATCGTCACGTTGCTGTTTCCAGATACAAAACCCAACTTGAAACGGAAACAAATCGTCTGGGATTGTTAATCGTCAACCAAATCCGCAGAAGCCCGTCAATTATTCAATGGAGCAGCCACCGGATAGCGATGGTACATCATAATGGTTCAGATACACTGGATTACTATTTCAATGATTTCGAACTTTTACTTAATGAAAGTAGAGTGAACCTTCTTGTTCCTGACACAAGGGTATCTGTTTTTGAATTTAGCAACAGTAACGAAATTGCGGGTATTCAGGGTACATCATTGTTTCTTGTCTTTACACTCTCCTTAATCGGAAGAGAGAATGATACCGCAACAGTACATCATACAATTCATGTTGCACAATCTGTTATGAAAGATGATAAGACTGATTTCTTTGGTTTTTAGCCGTAAAATGTTTCCTGATGATATACTTGTCTGAGTGGGTTGCA
>CAYMGX010000254.1:0-3504 GCA_964390065.1 uncultured Fibrobacter sp.
AAATGAACGCAGTTGTCACAATAAGCAGATTACTCTGGAACTGTTTAAGAAATCCGGATTCAATATCGATCGGTGTGTCTATTGACGCTGATCAAAAGAGGTTGGTTCTTGTAAAGAAACAACAATCAGGCAGGAAGCCGGAGCTGCTGTATTACACCGAATCGGTTCCCTGGTGGCTTCATCTGATTATCCCGATGGTGGTGACAACAGAATGTAATACTGCACGACCATATATAACATCAAGTGTATGTGCATCAGGTGAAGATCCTGATGCATGGATTGCAGCGAATGAGGAAACCTGTATTCCATCAGGGTTTAATAGCGCAGACGTGCTTGTTGAGCACAGTTTTGCTAATAACAATGTGTATTCAGTATGTATGACAAACAGCGATAGAGATGCTGCTATTGCTCGTTGTAAAGGTTCATATATGCCACTTGTACTGCTACCACCTTTTCAGGTACTTACTGAACTGTATTTTACAAAACTAAAAAGTGACTTTATAGTATTACAATGTAATGCTGATGGAACAGCAGTAGCACATATTGAAAACGGGCATATTAAGCAGTTTGTAAATACCTGGCCGGATTGTGATGATATTGAACACAACACCGATGGCGCACGGGAGTACCTTGCAACGGTTATGAATACATTTACCGGTAGTAAGACACTACCAGTAATAGTAACAGGGACTGATGGTACATCCTGCGAACAACTGGGGCATTTTAAACTCATGTATCCCCCGGCAATAAACAATGTGCCCGCAGCATATCATACTGCATACGCCTGTGCACTTCATGATGATACATCAACAATGAATCTGACACCCTTTGACCTGTTTCAAAAGGCAAAGAAGTGTTGGCGGCAGTATGTTCAAAGTGTCATATGGTTCAGGCGTGCAGCACTTGTTACTATTATTACAGCAGTTGCAATAGGTGTAATAAATGCAGGTATCGGCATGTATCAGAAAATAAATAATCAGGATCTTGAGCTTCTGACACAGAAAACATCAATGCTTTCGGGTCATGTACAAAAACGGGATTCGTTACTGACACAATTGGAAAAAACCGGAGTAGTGACAGGAAGGGAAAGTCGTCTGACTCAGCTTTTGAGTGAACTGCAGACAAAGTTTCCCGAAGGCGTATGGGCCGATGAACTCGCGATAGCAGAACAGGGCGACAGCGGCTGGACAGTCGGGATAGTCGCATTGTCAAGGTCAACAGGATCAATAGGAACCTTAATGAAAAATCTGACAGAGACCACAATGATGGCACAATTGAGAATGGTGTATAGTGAGCAGATTAAGGGTACAAAAGGAGAAAAACTGAATAAGTTCAGGGTTGAGAGTTTTGTGAAGTGAGACCTCTCCCCCCCGGCCCCCCCCTCTCCCATAGGAGAGGGGGGAGTTGAGGAATGTGCATTCCGCGGTGCGGAATTTGTGAAGAGGTTGGGCAGGTATAAAGGTATATACATAGCGGTAATATTAGGACTAGAATTAACCTTCAACTCCGGCCCCCCTCTCCTATGGGACGACGCATCGAAGTGGTCGCAGGACCAGAGGGGCTGGGGGAGAGGTCTCAGGAACAAATGAAAACAACAGGTCTCGTACGATATCAACACATACGCAAGGAAAAACTTGATCTTGCCCGTGCTATGCGAAAGTGTATGACAACATGGGAACGCATGTTATGGGAAAAATTACGTCGGGAGCAGCTTGGAGTTAAATTTCGTCGTCAGCAGATAATCGAAGGTTTTATCGTTGACTTTTATTGTGAAAAGAAAAAACTTGTAATTGAAGTTGATGGTTCTGTTCATGATACTCCGGAACAAAAAGAATATGACGCACGCAGATGCAGAGTATTTGAGGCGAGGGGGTTACAGGAGATGCGTTTTCGAAATAGTCAGATTGAGTGTGATCTTGATGATGTTGTTGATAGGATAAGAAGAGTGATTGACCTCTCCCCCCGGCCCCCTCTCCCATAGGAGAGGGGGAGGAAGAGATGGTGCATTCCGTGGTACGGAATTTACGAAGAGGTAGTACAGGTATATAGAATTTTACATAGTAAGAATGATAGGTACAGAACCAGCCTTCAACTCCGGCTCCCCTCTCCTATGGGAGAGGGGCTGGGGGAGAGGTCAATTGATAAACGATAAAAATATACAAAGAGAATGCACTCATGAAAGTTACTAAGTTGTTTGTGTCTATTCTATATCTGTTAAGTATGGTGACTGTATCGTTTGCAACGGTCGCAGTAAAAGTATTTTCATTTGAAGAAGCTCAGATTGAAAATAATATTTCCAAACCTCGTATCCTCATAAAGAATGTTGGAACAGAAGCAATTAACAATATCGAATATCGCTATTACTTTACAGAGACTGGTACTGAAACTCCTTTGGTTGACGATTACTGGACACCTGAAGAGGATGCTTTTTTGGTATTTCAGGGAAACGGCCATTATTATCTCAATTATGTTGTAAGTGGTACCTTAGCTGTTGGAAAATCATTTCCTGAAAATTCCGGTTGCGTTGTGGGTATTCATTTTAATAGTTGGGAGCCATGGGATAAAAGTGATGACTATTCAAATAATTATAAAACGACACTTACTGAAAACACAAAAATTGTAGTTTATGTGAATGGTGTATTAGTGTATGGAACACCTCCCAATTACGGTGTCAGCGATCCCCCTCCGATGGAATTCAATCAATTGAGCAGTTTTGCTTTGTATTCAACAAATGGTACAAAAGTAATTAAAAACTCTGTTTTTAGCGGCGGTGGTGCCCTTGGTTCTAATAGTAACGTAGAAGTGGGCCAAAATAGTACTGTTTATGGAAATCTTATTACTGGAAGTAGTGCAATAGTACGAGCTGGTGCATCTGTAAATGGTAATATTTATGCAAAACAGGATGTAAGTATATATAATGGCGCTGTTGTTAACGGTGCTCTCTATCAGAATGCTCCTGTTGCAACTATTACAATCCCGGAACGAACAATAACTGTAGGAACAACTGATAAAACTATTGCAAGTAACACAACAGTAACACTCACTCCAGGCAGTTATCGGTATTGTTATGTCAATTCTAATGCAAAATTAATACTGGTTCCGGGTGTTTATAAATTTGATAAATTCTATATGTTAAATGATTCAAAAATGGAATTTAGTGCTGCAACGAATCAAAGTATTGAGGTTGAGGTAAAGAGTGAACTCGAATTTAATGATCGCAGTGAAACAAAGTTCCAGAGCCATGGGTATGCACCTGTTGTAAAATTTTATGCTAATGATGCCAATACAATCCGCATTGGTGTCAATGCTAAAATTAGCGGTCTTATCTATGCACCGAAAGCGAATCTTTCAATGTCTGCAGGTTCGCAATGCGATGGTGCTATTTACGCAAAACAGATCACGGTTGAGGATGGTGCCGGGGTGGCAAGTAACGATGTCAATCCGTCATTCGATCAGGATAATGATGGTGTTCCAAATCAACTTGAAATTCTTACTAATACAAAT
>CAYMGX010000255.1:0-3483 GCA_964390065.1 uncultured Fibrobacter sp.
TCATCCCTGCCATATACAACCAGTGTTCTTATTCCTGATGGCAGCGAATCAAATCTGATTGTCCCACTGCTATCCGCTATTGCCTGATACGGTATCCCGACTACCCGTGCGATTGAAAACGAAGTATCACCCTTAACTGCAGGTGTGATTGTTACCATTGATGGCTTCGTTAGTGTAAGCGAGACAGATACGTCCGATGAACCGTCAATAACAGAAACATAGTCCACTCCGGCAAGTCCCGATGCCTTAACAGTTACAACATAATCACCCGGATAGAGTGAATCAAAGTAAAATTCGCCATGCTCACCGGTAATTATTGTATCAAAATAATTCAGTTTGAAAATGAATCCTAAACCGTTTCGAATGACTGTATCTGTTGTTTTTATCGTTTTGGGCAAAAGCGTATCGTAACCAAGTATTACCATTGCTCCAGGTACGACTTTATCATTCGCAGCCTTTACAACACCGGCAATTTTTCCCGGGTTACCGACATCAATGCCACCGCTAAGATTACTCTCATTCGTGCAACCCAGGAGCATAAACATCACGGCAGTCAGCCCGATACAACTCTTTACAAAACCAGTCACAGATCCTCCCGTTCATCAGTCAACCGAGCTCCCCTATCGGTATTTACCAGAGGGAACAGCTGAAAATTCAACTGATAGATCTGATCTCCATCAGTACTCTTTGCTGCAAGTGCCAGCAATTTTCTACGTAACTCTCTGACCATTGCAACCACGCTTCTGAACTCCTCTTTGTTCACCCTGATCGTTGTACCGCTCACTTCCCGTTCTTCAGGCCGAAATCGTGTTATTGAATCGGCCCCAAGCTGGATCATCTGACGATGGTACTCAATCACTTTTACTGAACGCACCCGTTCATCGGTGACAAGTACTTTATTCACGGGACGAAAAGCGCCATCCTGTTTTTCAATCAATCCTACCCGCTTCAGTAGATTAATTGAATCCGCAGCTTCGTTTGCCGATATCTGAGGACTAAGCACACGTCCTATCCACTTTGATGAGTTCTTGTAGTCGGGTAACTCAATCAGTTCCTTGATTGCCAGATGGTACCACTTGCTGAAAACATCATACTGTTCCTCGTTTAGCCGTGATGGATTATCGGTTCTGCGAAGCTCCAGCAGTTCATTAAGATACTTCTCCCGCTCCTCAAGTGATGTCGTCTGATTAAAAAGCACCAGTGTAAGAAAATAGTGCCTGCGAATACCCTCAATTTTAAGTGCCGTAGCAAACCTGTTCGCTGATTCGAGACTGAGATTCCTTTTCCCGTCGATAACGTGCTTTAATGCAGTCGGTGATTTAAAACCGGCTTTCTGCACAATATACCTATTTGAGAATACAGGTGTACGCTTTCGTTCATACTCAACAAGATCCAGAAGGTACTTTCTGTAATCGTAATATTCAAAAATATCAGGTGATTCCAATGCATTTTTCTGTTGTGTACTCATATAGTTAAGTATACATCAGAACTGACCGGTTTACCCGAACACAAACTTAAAATATTGAAAAAACGTATTCAGTAAGAATACAGGGAACAGGTATTCAGAGAAGAGTACCGGTTGCCATCAGGTTGATATTCATACCGGTATACAAATACAAACACAGTACCTTAGCAGGCTGACTACCTGCGGAACATGGATGATGAATCCGCGGCTGCCCCACGCCTTAAATATCCTGGATACATCTGATCGTAGAATGGATTTCCGGAAGAATAGGTGTTTCTCTCTACATTGAGTTGTATAAAGAAATTTTGTCGTGGCTGCCAGGTAACAGATCCGCTGATAGGCATGCTTTTAAAATAATCAAGTGACTCAATATTGTTGAGATTAAGATTGCGCGCTGAAGTTACCGTCGAATGAATCGGGAGCCCGAAGTTAAGATTGACCGTTACCGGTGCATGAAACTTGTATTGAAACATTGTTGAATAAAGGCTCTGCGATTTCAGGTCACCCTTTGAAAGACCGCTGCTGATCATCCCGAATGAGACACTGTTCTGTATGGAAAACCGCGATGGATCAAGGAGGCCTTTTTTCCCTTCAGAGCCACCATCACCCGTTTCATAAGCATCTTTTGTCTGAGCAAAAAGCATACAGGCAGAAACTACTATCAACAAAAAAGAGATTCTGAACATACAGCCCTCTTTATTTAAATGTTCACTGATATACTTACTCATATTATAATTCTTTCTCAAGCTATCCTCAATCCTAATCTTACACATCCTGTCTATTTACCTTTATAATTACGTATTCATATAAAAATTATTATTTTCCATAGTACCGGAACAACAAGATAACGGCAATACCGGTACAATATTTCAGATGCATTGTGAGAAAACGTAATGAGTGAACACAAAATCAGGATCAGTAAAAACGGACCCTATATCGTTACAGGCTCAACACCTTTACAAAAAGAAAACTCTGTAACAAACGCAATTTTCCCTCAAAACTGGGTGACTGACAGCACTTATCCTCAAAAAAACACCTATGCGCTTTGTCGCTGCGGCAAGTCATCAACTATGCCCTACTGTGATGGAGCACATATAAAAAGCGACTTTGACGGCACAGAATGTGCATCCCGCGAACCGCTCGATTCAACGGCTGTTGTGATAAAGGGGCCATCGCTGGATCTTATCGATTATGAAGAGTTGTGTGCTGGAGCACGATTTTGTGATGCTGGTAAAGGTACCTGGGAATACACAAAAACATCAGATATCGAATCACACAGAAAAACAGCTATAGAGCAGGCTTGTAACTGCCCGGCAGGAAGACTTGTTGCTGTCGACAAAAAAAGCGGCAAACCTATTGAACCAGACTTTGATAAATCTATTAGTGTAACCTATGATCAATCAATCGGAATGTCCGGTCCGCTTTGGGTAAAAGGTGGTATTTCAGTCGAATCAAGTGATGGCCACATTTACGAAACCAGAAACAGGGTCACCTTGTGTTGCTGCGGGAAATCAAAAAACAAGCCGTTCTGTGATGGTGCTCATTTATTATAATCTTTTTTGGCATAGTAAATACAAAGAGCAGCACTGAAATTACAATCAGATTTCACCAGTACTATTCACTTTTAGCAACACATGCGTACTTGTTTAACTAAAAATTATCAAGTGTTTTATATTGTACAGTATTCCCTGTTTTATATTTCTGTATACTAATAATAAATGAAGGTGATTATCGTACTACTATATTTATACAAGGGAAAAAATAACATATGAAGCAACTATTTAAATCGACGTTCCTGTTATTGGCGCTGATAATCTGGTCAGCACAAGCTGAACAGTCCAGGGTTGAGGTTGTCTTTTTCGGATCAAGTACCTGCAGTGAGTGTCTTCAAATTAAACAGATACTGCTTTATCCCCTTGAAAAGAAATTTCCTGACGATTTCAAACTCACGATATACGATACCGAACAGGATAGTGCGCTGGCGCTTCTTCTTGAATTTGAAAACCGCTATAAAACCA
>CAYMGX010000256.1:0-3446 GCA_964390065.1 uncultured Fibrobacter sp.
TGCTACCATCAATCTAATTCTCCCCTGAACGCATCAGTATGAAAATGTATCTTATTCCTCAAAATCTTCTTCTTTTATATTCTTCGAAAAAATAGGTTTACCACATTTTATTCTGTTCTTCTTTATTTTTTCTTTATACGGTGTTACTTGACATCCTATAAAGGAATGGTATCTTGAAAAACAGTAAGGTTAAGAAAAGACGATGCTTGCGGCGAAAACGCAAATGCTTACATTGCAATAAGTTATTTATTCCAGACTATCGAAATGTACGCCATCAGAGCTACTGCTCAAAAGATGATTGTGTAAAAGCAAGCAAAGCTGCATCACAACGCAAATGGTTGTCATCAAGTAAAGGTGATGGTTACTTCAAAGATCCATACCACACACAGCGTGTGAGGGAGTGGAGAAAACGCAACACATCCAAAAGTAAACAGAGATCTCAAGAGAAGCCTCATGTGTTACAAGATGTCTTAACTTCGCAATATACAGAGAATCAAAGACTTAAGCCAAAATACGTGTTACAAGATCTCTGCACTATGCAACCCCTTCTATTAATTGGACTTATCGCTAATTTAACGGGTACTGTGTTACAAGATGACATTGAGCAGTGTGCCCACCGATTCATAGATTCTGGTAAGGATATTCTTAATCAAAACAACAATCATAAAAGGAGTGGTTAATTTTGATCGTTAAAAAAATTCCTTGCACAGATCGACTTCGACGGGTTCCTGAACAGTTCAGTTGGATTGATCATCGTCTGGTACAGGAGAAACGCATTTGTGGAATAACGCATAGCGCACTTGCGCTGTATCTGTTTTTAGTCACTGTTGGCGATGCTGATGGTGTAAGCTATTATTCTGATTCATCAATCCAGCGATATCTCATGATTGATGAAACGATACTATCAAAAATGCGCAAAGAACTCTGCACAAAAGGTCTGATAGCGTATCAGCATCCTTTTTATCAGGTAGTATCACTTGACAGAAATGACACACTTGTGTCAAATGGTTATCAAGAGGATCCATCGCTTCGTCCAAAGAGTGAGCTTGCATCACTGGGAGATATATTTCGCCAAGCAACAGGAGGCAAGTAACACCATGGTAGACTATGAAACATATTGTAACGTACTGCATCTCAATGAGCAGGGGCTTAAAACTACACAGATTGCACAAATGCTGAGCGTTGACAAAAGAACAGTACGGAAATGGCTTCTCGAGAAACGCTACCGTCAACGCATAAGCACTCCCCATAAAAGCGTACTTGATCCCTTTAAGGCACAAATCATTGAATGGCTTGAAAAATATCCCTATAGTGGTGTACAGCTACTACAGCGATTACGGGAAATCGGATACACTGGCGGAATAACAACGTTACGCATGTACATTGCAAAGGTTCGTCCGCGTAAAGAGAAAGCATTTCTAACGTTATCATTTGAGCCTGGGGAATGTGCACAGGTTGATTGGGGGCAGTTTGGAACGGTTACTGTTGGATCAACACAGCGCAGACTGAGTTTCTTTGTGATGGTGCTTTGTTACAGCCGCAAGATGTACCTTGAGTTTACCGTTTCGGAAACGATGGAACATTTTCTCAACTGCCATAAAAATGCATTTGAGTATTTTGGTGCAGTACCCAAAGCGATAATGGTTGACAACTTAAAAAGTGCTGTGCTGCGACATGCGCTTGGAGAGAAACCTGTATTTAACCAGCGATATCTTGATTGTGCACAGCATTACGGGTTTACAATCAGAGCGTGCAATGTTCGTAAGGGTAATGAGAAAGGGCGCGTTGAAAATGCTGTCGGTTATATCAAGAAAAACTTTCTCGCCGGACTGGACATAAAAGACTTTTCAGTGGTAAACCCTGAAGCAAGAGTATGGCTTGAAAACATTGCAAATAAACGTATTCATGGAACGACACAGAAAGTCCCCAATGAATTGTTTGTAGCAGAAAAGCCCCATATGCATCCATTACTTCCGATGCCCTATGATACATCCGCAACCAGATCCGTGCGGGCAACAAACCGTTTTCGAGTCGCATTTGATGGAAACACCTACTCTGTGCCATCTTGTTATGCATCATTACGGTTATCATTAAAAGCATTTACAGACCGGATTTGTATTTATCATGAGAACAACCTTATTGCAAAGCACAATCGAAGTTATGACAGAAATGTTGATATTGAAGATCCGGATCATCCTAAAGAACTATTAAAAGAACGACGAAGTGCCCGTGAACAGCGACTGCATACGGATTTTCTAAAGTTGTCATCAAAGGCTGATCTTTATTATCAGGAATTAACAAAAAGGCGAATGAATGCGCGGCATCATATTCGCAAGATAATTGCACTTAGTGAGATTTACGGAGAAG
Organism: uncultured Fibrobacter sp.; assembly: GCA_964390065.1. Classification (GTDB taxonomy): domain Bacteria; phylum Fibrobacterota; class Chitinivibrionia; order Chitinivibrionales; family Chitinispirillaceae; genus JAAZBG01. The sequence goes on from CAYMGX010000256.1 coordinate 2,368, forward strand.
AAAAAGTCAGCAGAGCTATTGATGATGCTATAGCGTATCAGGCGTTTAGCTGTGAGTATATAGCAAATATCCTTGAGCAACGAGAGCGTAGTGTTGCGCCAACAGGAGCGTTGCATTTAACTCGTCGTCAGGATCTTCTCGATCTTGACATAACAGAACCAAATCTCTCTATTTACGATATTTTTAACGATCAGAATGAACAGAACAATCAAAATGATGAAGGAGAAACAAATGAGCACAAATAAAGTCAAACAAGAAAAAACAATCATCCATGATGAAAAATGCTTATGTGAAAAACTAAAAGCACTAAAACTGACTACCGTTATTCAGGATTACAATGCAACAGCTGAGAAAGCTGCAGCAAACCAGTGGAGTTATCCTCAGTATTTATTGGAACTATGTGAGAATGAGGTTAATTTCCGCAATGATAAAAGTACACAGCGCAGGATTGCTGCAGCTCGCTTTCCGTCAATTAAGACGCTTGATGGATTTGACTGGAACTGGCCAAAGAAAATAAATCGTCCTCAGGTACAGAATCTCTTTCGTCTGGCATTTGTTGAGCAAAAGGCGAATGTGATATTTTTAGGAGGCGTTGGCCTGGGTAAAACGCATCTGAGTAGTGCTCTTGCGTATCAAGCTTGTTTAAACGGTTATAGCGTACTCTATGCATCTGCAATCGATATAATAAACACATTGAATGCCGCAGCCAGTGCGGGGCGCCTTAAAAGTGAGCTTAAACGATTTATAAAACCGGACATATTACTTATGGATGAACTAGGATATCTGCCTATTGACAAAGTAGGTGCCGATTTGTTATTTCAGGTAATAAGTCAGCGTTACGAGGTTGGTCCAATTATTTTGACAACAAACAAGCCCTTTAAAAAGTGGCCTGAGATTTTCAACAATGACAGCACACTCACTTCTGCGGTGCTTGATCGGTTACTACACCACGCAGAAACAATTGTCGTTGAAGGTAAAAGTTACCGAATGAAAGATCAAATCGAAACTGATTAATACTATTTTGTCAATACATTTTCAAACCGGTCGAAATGAGACATTTTCAGACCGGTGCCCGCAGT
>CAYMGX010000257.1:0-535 GCA_964390065.1 uncultured Fibrobacter sp.
GTTCTGGCAAGTGAAAGAACTTTAAGACGGAGCTGATCGCGTGTGTTATTGTATGTCAGTTCAAGCTGCTGAATCTGAATATCAGATTTCTGTGCTTCACGGTAATTTTTACCCCAGTCAAAAATTGACCAGTTCAGAGAAACACCTGCAGTTGTAGTATGTTTGAGTTCGTCTGCAGAGTACTGATTTGAAAAGCTGTTGTTTAAAAAGCCGCTTACTGTCGGCAGATAAGAACCATACTGGATCTTTTTTGCCAGTTTCAATGTTTCAATCTTGTTTTTCAATATTTTTATTTCTTCACGATCGTCAAGCAGTTTGTTGATTTCATCTTCAGACGGCGGTGTAAATGCCTCAAGTGCTTTTGCAAGTTCAGATGTATCAACTTCGATATCAGATCCGGTCGGTAGCCCGAGGAAAAGGAGCATCTGATCGCCAAATGTCTTGATCGCATTTTTTGTCTTCAGCTCTATAAGACTGTTGTTGTCAATCTGAATCTTTGTGTTGAGCAGATCGAGCTCAATCATCATCTGGTTTT
>CAYMGX010000257.1:559-3412 GCA_964390065.1 uncultured Fibrobacter sp.
ATACATCTTCTTCTGCATTGAAGAGAGATCTGCAAGCCAGGCCTGTGCTTCGTGGATGGATTCGACACTTTTCATTAGCGCAACGTAATTCCAGTACATTTTACGGGCATTGTATCTAATGTCTGTCAGAGTACGTTTATGAGTTGTCTCCTGGGCTTCGTCGGAAAGCTTTGCAATCCTGTAGGCATTTGCAATTCTACCGCCTGCAAATATCGGCTGGCCAACAGTAAAACCAAGGCTCCAGAGATTATCAGGCGTGGATAATGAAGAACCCATTCCTGAAAACATGCCGAGAATTCCGGATAATATTTTTTTATCTGTGGGGTCTGCAGATGGATTATACAGAATATTCATAAGCGATGTATCCACAGACGCTCCCCCGACATCAGGAGTCTTTACCATTCTTGTGTACCCGGCTGTTCCGTTCAGGACAGGCAGAAAGGATGCTCGTGCACTCTGGACAGATTTTTTCTGTATCTGATTATTAAGTTCAGAACTTTTTACTGTCAAAGATTGTTTTTGTGCAAATTCTGTGGCTTTATCAGCAGAAAGATATATCGTGTCTGCTATAGTGGTGCCCCAGAGAGTGGTTGCACAGATAAATGCTGTTCTGCATAGTTTTGTTATTGTTTTTTTACTCATATCTGCGTATTTACCTGTTAAAGGGTGGTTTGTTTTTTTCCGGTTGTAATAGAAAACCCATTTTTTATGAATTCAATTAATTGCTCAGTAGCTGTAGCAACATCGTCAGCCTTACCCTGCATTTTCCATTTCATCTGAACTGAGTGTGATATGACAATCAGCATCTGTGAAAGGACATCATCCGGTATCGGACTTGCTATTTCGCCGTTTTTTCTTCCTCTCTTTATGATCATGCTGTAGGCTTCCTTGGATTTATTTATCGCGTTAGAAAATTGTTTTTTCAGTTCGCTCTGATTTTCAGAATTAAGATTTGCCACTGCGATTTTGATGTAATCGTCGATATCAAGGAAAAGTGAGAACTTATCTGCCAGATGTTTCAGAATTATTCTGTAGATTTTATCAATGCTCTCAATAAAGGGCAGCTCCTGTGAGGCAACAAGTGAAATTGGTTCTCCAAGCTGCTCAAATTCCCGCATTGCGAGGGAGATAACAATGGACTCTTTGTCGGCATAATAATTATAGAGGGATGGTTTAGAGAATCCGGCGACAGCAGCAATGTCCTCCATGCGTGCATTCCATATACCCTTTTCACAGAAAACTTTATTTGCGGCATCAAGAATTAGCTTGCACTTGGCATCTTTGACTGCCTGGATTTTCAGATCTTTTGGATCCATTGGTTTTACCTCTTGTTGTGTTGTTTGGTTCTTTAGTTAAATATACTGACTTTGAGTAAAAAAATCAAGATACTTGTTCAAAAACACTTTAGAGTGATTTGGTAAAATACATGTCAATATGAAGGTTGATATAGTGTTAAGAGGGCAAAAGAAAATGGTGCGAAATGGTACTTGCCAGCAAATAGGATACGTTAGATATTTTGTTTATTCCTGTAATTCATACACTGCGTTTTCAACAGATAATTTAGTTCCAGAAATGGTCAAAGCCGAAGTAGATCCGGTACTCCATCGTACTTCAATATCCCACTCACCACTATCCTGAAGCAGTTCTTCCGGTAATTTAAGAAAATTCTCAGCTTCAATAGCCCATTTAAGGCTCTGCCACTCTGTCGTACCTGTTTTCCTGACCCGCATTTCCAGCACTGAGCCGGGGCCGTTGCGGGTCTGGATCAGTGACCACCACTGGTTACTTCCGGTTTTAATACAGAGCGATGGAGGACCATCAGAAACCCCATCATTACCATCACAATCTACCCACTCCCATTCACCTTCATAACGACCTGCCTGTGATTGCATAATCACTGCAGCTGGAGCACCCCCAAGATCGATCCCGCAGTTATCATCGGGACACTTATCCACGATACGAACAACGGTTACACGCTCTTCGCCGGCTGCTGTGCGCACACGAACTTTCGCACATTGTCCGCAGATCCTGCCATCCTGCCACTGCCCTTTTTTATCACCCGGAAACTGACTGACATTAATCGCAGCATAGTATTTGATTTTCGTGGCTCCGTAATTGCACGCGCCACCCTGTGAATTTTCCGGCTCTGCAGGCGAGCCATACGTAGTGACATCACCGGTTCCCCCTTTGTCACTATAAACAGGAATAGTAGGGGTGATATACCCGACACCTGATTGCATCAGTTTGATGTTGATATTTTCTTCTGTTGCAGCAGAGACTGCACGCCGGACGGTCTGATATCCAGCTGCTGATACGATGAGAATATCGGAGAACTCGTTTGCTTTGCTTGCTAAAAAGATAGTTTCGGATCGATGCGATAGTGATCGTATAATACTTGCAGAAGCGCGGGTTCCTGTTACAGCGCATTTATACATATGTCTCATACCGTTGTAATCTATTGAAAGAAAGAAAACTCCTGATGGCAACTTGATAAGGGGAATTTGAAATGATACCATATCATTGACATCGTGAGCGGTAGGTTGACTAATGATTTTTTTGCCATCAACAGAAAACATGGACAGGTCTACAGCGCCTGATGATTGGATATCAATACGTAAACTGTTTCCTTTAAGAATAATTGCAGGAGTGGGGAATGCCTGAGATTGGTGATCAGATGCAACTCCGGTTGTACCGCTGATAGCAAATGTCCCATTTTGACCGGTAAATACACTGGTTATATTCTGTTTATATAATGATACTTCAGCTCCTGGAATTGCCTGATTATTTTGATCAAGAACGGTGCCGCTAAAGTGTAGTAATTCTGCATGGAGGGTTTGCTGATACACCGTGAAA
>CAYMGX010000258.1:0-3355 GCA_964390065.1 uncultured Fibrobacter sp.
CGAAAAGATAGCGCGGCCATGACAATCCCGTCACTGAAAGCCCGATATTAACGAGGTTGAACGGGGCAATCGGAACCATCCTGAAAAGCGTAATGCCGGCAAATCCGGTATTCTCGACAAATTGGCGGTATTTTTCCGTATCGGTGCCAAGCAAAGCGCGTATCGGACGCAACCCGGCCGCTTTTCCCAGCGCAAATCCCAAAATTGCCGTCAGCATCATTCCGGCGATGCCAATATAAAACCCGTTCAAAGGGCCCCATACCGCCGCGGTCATGATAATCAAAAGCGTGACCGGAATGACAAGCCCGCCCACTGCAAAGGCGCCCAGGAAAAGCCATAAGGCATGATCCATGTTTTTCCATTCCTGCAGGGCCGGAATCACATTGTCCGGCGATAGCGATGATTCCATAGGCAGCCATTGCCACGCAAAACACAGCATGATCAGGATCAACAACATCAGCTTCGACTTCTTCCTCTGGTTTTTCCGCATCCTCTGGAGGAAATATTCCCCAGTTACAATCCCAAGTCGAAAAGTGTGATATCGGCACCCGCCATAAACTTTTTCCGACAGAATATAAAGTTGCTAACGTCCCCAGCTCTTCATCGGAAACACCAAGCTGAGCAAGATCTGTTTCACTTGCAGCATTTCCACTTCCATCAATATCAATCAGCGCATTCCCATTCTGTATTGAGAGAATGGAAATAATGCGGCCATTGGTAGATGGTATCCATCCTGTGCCTGAAGTAGAATTACAATCTGATAATGACCTGTCATAGTATGCAGCAGGTACAATTCCACCTGTTGGAAAATTAAGAAAGTTTTCTACGTAGAGAAATACCGGTGCACTGAATTGAACATCTTCAGCACCGTCTACCCCCAACTCTACACAATAGGTATACCCAAATCCAGAAGGAAGTTCAGCAGGCATTGCTTTAGGCCCATACTGCCCAACAGTATATTCTGTTGCACGAACATTGATCGACTCAGTATTAAAATTAGTAACTTGTATTCCTGGTGGGAAAAGTAATGTGACCTGTCGCTCACCACTGTTATCATTTGAAATAGATCCCCGTGCGATTTGCATTTGTGTATTGTTATTTAGAGTAATTGTAGAAACATTCGGATCTGGTTGTACCATGACTACATCAGGTAACCACGTACAATCTTGCCAGGGGACATTAGCCAGTCGTTGTGAACTAAAGTAACTTGCTTTTTCATAATTTATTGTTAACACACTTCCACCATTCACAACAAGATCAAATAGTCCATCAATTCGACTTTTACTATGGCCAAATTCAGGGTGATTGTGAACAGATATTGTTACACCGGATAACGGCTGTCCATTTTGGGACAATACTTTTCCTCTTACAACTGCTACTCTTTTTGGATCAATTACATTTGTATCTATCCCTGTCTGGACCGGATTATTACTTATTTAGATAAATTTATACCAAAAGCGCTCACGAAACGGAATTTAAAGCAGGTATGGGCATTTTGTTATCACTGCGGTTAAAAATCGGACATTCACCTTTAACCAGTTGCGAATTCATACTACATTGTTGTTTTTTGTAAAAACTGTAACAGTAACTCATTAAGGTGCAGAGATTTTTTCATTGTTGTTAAACTTTTAAGTAAAGTATCAAGTGACTCACTCTTTTGGTGTTGAGATTGTCTAACTCGCTCCTCTTCTGCAAGTTTTGCCAAATCTTCAGCTGATAGTGGTATTATATCTGATTCATCACCATAAACCCCACCATTTGCAATATCAACTTCTTTCATTCGCTTTTTAGTAATTTCAGCAGCCTTATCATTAGTGATCCGAGTTGCATCAAGCCCATTTGCTTCTGCTTCATCGTACACTTTATCCATCTCTTGACGATCTGATTTTGTCATAAAATTATAACCATTACCAGAACCATTCGTGTCTCTTGGCATGGGTGCGGTGTCAAGTCTATAACCTGCATTTTTCCATAAAGCTTCTGCTGCTTTTGTAAGAGTTGAATCATCTGTAGGTGTGGACAGCTTGCCCATGATCATTTTTTTTATTATTTCAATCTGCTTATCGTTAGTAATACACGGGGGAGGGACTGGATAGCCTTGGTTTTTTGCTGCATCAAGCTCCTTTTCAACAGACGATAACGCTTTTGTAAGTGCTATCGTCTGAGGTGATATCTCAATTGAATCGTTCTTGGTTGGTAAAGATGCAGTTGTACTTGCAGAGACACATTCAGAAATACCAACATTTTTAAGCGAATCGCTATAGTTTAAGTTAGTTCCTGCAATTGCTGACTGAATATCCATCTTTACCGCCTGTTTTAATAGGTGTATTTCTCTATTATTGAATCTTTTATTGTTGGAGTTAAAGGATATGGTGCACCGTTGTGAGATGTAAACTTTAAACTAATCTGACCTCGAGCATTCTCATTATTAAAATAAGCGGTTGTGCCGTTTTGCTGGCTTGAAATATCTAAAAACTTAGTCGGTGTAGAACCATATAGTGGTGTGTATTGGAGTACAACATCTACTGTACCACGTGGCCGCTGATTCCATACCCATCTTACTTCAGTTATTTTTGATGTTGTTATTGATGCCGGAATTGGTGACGAAAAAATTGTTGTGGCATAGCCATTGTTCATATAAATTGTATATCCCAATAACCCTTTTGCCCAAATACTGCTTGTTAAAGCAGTCCGGTCCAAGTTAGGTGCAGTAACGAATGATACTTCATTCTTTGAACAAGAAAAAATGAAAAGTAACGCGAAAAATACAGCAGTTGTCTTTTTCATAAGACTCCTTTAATGATGTGTGTAATTGTAAAGAAAAATGTTAATTCTTCACAAAAATATACACCATCTACTATCACTATTCAATATCGGTTATTATTATTTTTTCTTTAATACAATTGGTAAAATTAAAATTAAAAACGGTTTTGCAGTGCGATTATAGGTTGCTACAAAATCCCCGATTACACGTTCTGAAGTCTTCCTCTACGGGTATCAGGAATGCCCGGATACATCGATAAAAAAGATTGCGATTTTCAGACAAACCACTTGAATTTCCGCCACTGAAAACTATATTACGTATAATTCCGCATGAATCTGGATGTAAAGATTCTGCAAACCGACTTTATAAATTTCAGTTTTACATGATATGATGAGGAGTCCGCTTATGTTGGCAAAACTTCGCTCTATTGCCGTTCTGGGAATTGATGCATTCGAAATTACTATTGAATCGGATCTTACTGAAATGATCCCGAGTTTTACGATTGTCGGTCTGCCCGACGGAGCGGTTCGTGAGTCAAAGGAACGGGTGCTGTCCGCAATAAAAAACTGCGGCTATGAGTTCCCGCTTGGT
>CAYMGX010000259.1:0-3345 GCA_964390065.1 uncultured Fibrobacter sp.
TATGGGTGTATCAATGAGAGAAGGAATCAGCTTCATGAAGTGATACGGCTCTCCGGGATGAACATTATTATTGATGACACAGACCATCCTTTGATCATCAAAGTTGCCTCTATACAGGCAGCTCGTATGCAGGTCTATTTCATAGACAATGATGATTACTTTCAAAGGAAGTATATTTTTACCGACGAAGAGGGCGTATATTTTGACGATAATGATGAACGTGCCATGTTTTTTGCCCGCGGCGTTCTGGAGACGGTAAAAAAATTACAGTGGCCTCCGGATGTAATTCATTGTCATGGTTGGTTTTCAGGACTTTTATCGTTATACATTAAAAAAATGTATGATGATGATCCGGTATTCCGCAAATCGAAGGTTGTTGTATCATTGTACGACAATGAATTCAATAAGATGCTGAATAAAGATTTTGCGAAAAAGTTAAGCATGGATGGCATTCCATCAGAAGACCTCAAAGCTGTAGAAAAACCCGATTATGTGAATTACTGCAAATTAATCGTAAATATGAGCGATGGCATTATCATTGGCAGTGAGGAAATTAACAAGGACGTTTTAAGTTACATTCAGAAATCAAATACCCTTCTGTTGCCTTACCAGAATAGCGACACATATGTAGATGCATACTCTGCGTTCTATGATCAGGTTCTGGCTGCAGGAAAATAGAATCCTTTGAAATATTGACTTTTAAATTCGCTCAATTATGTGTGGAATTGTCGGTTACATTGGAAATCGAGATGCATATCCTGTGCTTATTAACGGCTTAAAAAGGCTTGAATATCGTGGATATGATTCAGCCGGAGTATCAATCTTAGACGGAGTTCCTCATATTTATAAATGCAAGGGCAAGGTGAGCGACCTTGAAGCCTTTATTCAAGGCAGGCCAACCACAGGTCATGTTGGTATGGGCCACACAAGATGGGCCACCCACGGTGAACCGAACGATATTAATGCACATCCCCATCAATCGTTTAAGGGTAAATTCGTCATCATACATAATGGCATTATAGAAAATTATGCTTCTTTAAAAGAGCGATTGATTCACAGAGGATACGAATTTGTTACTCAAACCGATTCTGAAGTACTGGTCAACCTGATTGAATTCATTTACATGACCGGTGAAGTAAGTGCTGAAATGGCATTAAGGCTTGCTTTAGGTAAAGTTGAAGGAGCCTATGGTATCGTGGTTATGTGTACGGATGAACCTGATAAGTTGATCGCTGCACGTAAGGGCAGTCCGCTTGTTATTGGTGTTGGTAATGAAGAATATTTTATTGCTTCTGATGCTACGCCCATTATTGAATATACCAAAAGCGTGATTTACTTAAGTGATTTGAATATTGCTGTGATCACAAAAAGTGAACTCAGTATTAAAACGCTGAAAAACATTCCGTTAAGACCTGATATACATGAGCTTACGCTTGATATTGGCGAAATAGACAAGGGCGGATATAAGCACTTTATGCTCAAGGAAATTTTTGAGCAACCCCGTTCCATTTATGATACATTTCGTGGCCGGGTGATGCAAAAGGAGGTTCAGCTGCACCTGGGAGGATTGTTTCAAGTAATGCCACGTTTAATTGATGCGAACCGTATCGTGATTATCGGATGTGGTACTTCATGGCATGCCGGCCTTGTTGGCGAATATCTTTTTGAAGATCTGGCGCGCATTCCCTGTGAGGTTGAATATGCTTCTGAATTCCGTTACCGCAGACCCATTATTAACAAGTCCGATGTGATCATTGCAATAAGCCAGAGCGGTGAAACCGCCGATACACTTGCTGCAATTCGCCTTGCCAAGGAAGCTGGAGCTCTGGTACTTGGAATTTGTAATGTAGTTGGATCCAGTATACCCCGTGAAACTGATGCAGGTGTATATACACACGCAGGTCCTGAGATTGGCGTTGCATCAACAAAGGCTTTTACTGCTCAGGTTACCGTACTGGCAATGATGGCCATATTACTGGGAAAGGAAAGGAAAGTTCTCTCAAAGGATCAGTACCAGCATTATATTAAAGAAATCAACAAGGTTCCGGAAAAAGTTGAAACCATTCTGAAGCAGAATGACAAAATATTTAAGCTTGCTGAGGCCTTCAAAGATGTAAATAATTGTCTGTATCTCGGCCGTGGATATCTATTCCCTGTGGCCCTGGAGGGAGCGCTGAAGCTGAAGGAAATCTCATATATCCATGCCGAAGGATATCCTGCTGCTGAAATGAAACATGGGCCTATTGCTTTGATAGATCATAACATGCCTGTTGTGGTACTTGCAACCAAAGACCATTCCTATGATAAAATTGTAAGTAATATTCAGGAGGTTAAAGCAAGAAAGGGAATTGTTATTGCCATTGTTACCGAAGGCGACACTACCATACAGCACCTGGCATCTCATACCATCGAAATCCCTGCATGTGATACCATCTTTTCACCTTTGCTGGCAGTTATACCGCTTCAATTGCTTTCTTATCATATTGCGGTAATGAGGGGTTGTAATGTAGACCAACCCAGAAACCTGGCCAAATCAGTTACTGTAGAGTAATTAGCGGTTGCTGTATTGCTGCTCGTAGTAATTTTGGTATTCACCGCTGACTATGCGATTGAGCCATTCTTCATTCCGGAGATACCAATCGGCTGTTTTTTGCAGGCCTTCCTCAAACTGAACGGAAGGTTTCCACCCCAGCTCCTGTCTGATCTTTGAAGAATCAATGGCATACCTTAAATCATGACCGGCACGATCGGTAACATATTGTATCAGTTTTTCGGATGTCCCGGGTTCACGATTCAGACTGGAATCCATTATACGACATAATAAACGGATGAGATCAATATTTTTCCATTCGTTGTTACCCCCGATTGTATAAGTATCTCCGCATACTCCCTTATGGAAAATCAGATCAATGGCACGTGCATGATCTTCCACATATAACCAGTCGCGAATGTTCAGGCCCTTCCCATATACAGGGACCGGCTTATTGTTCTTAATGTTGTTAATGGCTAACGGAATGAGCTTTTCAGGAAACTGATTCGGGCCATAGTTATTGGAACAGTTGGATATCACAACCGGCAATCCATAGGTATGATGATAAGCTCTGACAAGGTGATCGGAGCTGGCTTTTGACGCTGAATAGGGACTTCTTGGATCGTAAGGGGTGCCTTCATTGAAAGATCCCGTGTCACCTAATGAACCAAAAACCTCATCGGTGGAGATATGATAGAATAACTTGTCTTTAAACTGATCTTTCCAGTACTTTCGGGCAGCCTGCAATAAAACCACGGTACCGGTAATATTGGTATGAATAAACTCGAGCGGATTTGTGATGGACCGGTCAACAT
>CAYMGX010000260.1:0-3331 GCA_964390065.1 uncultured Fibrobacter sp.
ACACCCTTGAAAAAGTCACCCTCGATGGTCATGCCTTTCGGGAAAAGCATCGCTGCGTTTTTGCTTGCATGAAGTATAGGGAGTTTCAGATGACCAAGTGTCCATTCTAATTTGGAAATCTGCATTTTCAGTGGAACCTGAAGTACAATATCACAATTAAATGGTTTTTCACTAAGTGCAAATACTTTTTTCATTCCCTCTTTAAATTTTGAAAAATCTACAAATGCGCTTAAAGTACCGTTAAGAAGAAGTTCAACTGCAACACCTATTTTTGCATTGAAATAATCAAGTATTTCCTCAACGATTGGCATAAAGGCAAAACCATCATCTTTCGAAGCATATTCTGCTTTCCATTTAGTTTTACCACTCGTAGTATTATTTTTTTTTGTATATGCAACTAAATCCTTTCCATTAAACGCAGTTCCAAGCTCTTTTGCAAGCGTCCAGAATAACCCGACATCAAAATGAACTCCGCCTGAACCAGCTAATGAAAGACCTAACCCAAAAGATGGTATTCCCTTGTTAATTGCTGTTGAGCCGTCAATCGTACCGGTCAGTTTTAAATTTCCCTGGCCCGACACCGCTGCACCAAGAAATGATAATGGTGTTGGAAATGGGATCGGTTTTCCCACTTTGCCATCAAGTGCAAGCGCATCAATTGTCAACGATTGTTCCTTGATACTTGCAGATAGTGAAAAAAACTTCATCTCACTGCTTGTGTATTTCTTAGTACCAGATCCACCAGCTTTTCGAAGCTTCATGTCTTCCTTAATCTTTTCAATATCGAGAACACTTTTAAGTTCATCCAGTCCAACCATACAGACAAATATTTTCTGTAGCAACGCATACAATGTATAAAGACTCTTTTGTTTATTAAGTTCATCTGCCGTAAGGGCAATATTAAATTGCTCAAACAAATTCAGCATTGTTTTTGATGTATCTTTCACCTTTTCGTCTGGTTTTTTATTTACCATTTCGTTCTTCTGGATACCCTCATGATCGTCTTCCGATTTATCAGGAAGGCCATAAAAAGCGAGTGCACCCATAACAAAAGGCCAATCTGCGTGCATTAAAATCGCTTTACAAAATCCTGCCATTGTTGATACCGGTTTTGATGGTAACGTATAATTTCCGTTTTTGTCTGGTTGTAGAGGGTAGGGATTATCATCTGTTTCTTTTTTCTGCTGTAATTTTTTTGCTCCGGATGACAATGCTTCCATCACCAGGATATAAATTGACGTAAGTGCAACAATAAATGGAAACGATGCCCGTGATGGATCCCCAAAAAAACGACCGCTTATGTCAAGCAATTCCTCCGGCCAGAGAAGCACATAATACCACTTGTCCTCCTCATAACGACCATCAGGTGCAAGACTGAAACGATTACGTTTCCATGTGTGATTACGAAAAGAACCCGGTCTGAAGAAATCCGCTCCGCATGGATACCGTTTTTCCTCCTGTGGAGATTCTTTAAAAATATCAGGAAACGTAAGGTGATCCGGATTTAAGAGACTTATCGTGTCTTCACCGGACAATGGTTCATAACTTCCCGATGATGCAGCTGCTCCGATACCTATGTTTCTTGATGACTGCAAAGCCTGCTGCAGAACCGCATCCGCCGGACAAGATTTCTGTATATCTTTCATCAGTTGTTTAATCATTCCCTTACCGGAAGTGTAGTATGATTCCACAAAGGAATTAATATCACTTTTGTCAAAAATTGAACCTGGTTGTACAACGGGTGAAAACGTTGGTTTGTTAAAAAGTTGATTAGGATGCGTCTTTGCCTGATCGAGTCGCTGCATTGACTCCATGCACAGTGTTGTGCCATCATCTGATGGAGCTGCGTCTGTCTTCCATGGAAATGTCGAATTTCTAACCCAGATTTTTAAATATGAGCCGGCTTCCATTCTTCCCATTTGATCAATCTGAGATTTTTTCAGCCCTGATGTCGCCTGTGATCGGGCAAGTTTTTCAATATTTTCACTTAATCGTTCCCTGTCACCCGGTGTTAATATATTAGTTACTGTTACCGGTATCTTTAGCAGGTACCGGTAATTATCACCATACGATGGTCTTTTAGGATGAATTTTTCTAAGGCCATTCCACTCTTCATTAGTCAATTTGTGCGGAATCTCCACCCAGTTTGCTATCTTATTTTCAGAATCCCGAATTGACATCTTTGGAACATATCGGTAAGGGGCTTTCTTATTTGTATCTTTTTGCGGTTCTTTAAACCAGCAGATATCAGTCTGAAACCAGCCTGCACGGGGAAGATCGTCAGTTACATATCCATATTCGGCGGCCATTTTCTTTCTGTTACCGATAGTTGATGGTTGCAGGAAAGCCCAAATCTCGGTATATGGCAACGAATCCATGAGTGAGTATTCAATCCCTATTACTGGTTGTATCTCAACAATTATCCATTGTGTTACCGATGTACAAATAAATGCATTCCGTTCATTGAAATTCTTTACTGTATGAGCAGCATCTGCAGAACCTTTTTTAGGCTTATATGCAGCAGGTACGTTCTGTGTTACTGCTTGTACAAGTTCAACATTTTTTTGCAAATCAGTCATTTTTGTTTCTTCAAGAATCGGACAGGTATATCCGGGTATTTTCCAATCTGTCAAACTGTCGTTTGTCCAGTGAACTTCTACCCATCCCCAGGGACGATCACACGTTATAAGGGGAGATGCTGTACCACTTTTTCCTGAACTCATATGCTGCTCGCTTTATTACAATAATGTTTTTGATTACAATTGTTATTCAGGAATATCCTGACTCTCATCCATGAATGAAGAAGGCCTGGAGTCTTCTTTTTCTATCACTTTTTTATCGGATACAGGCATATCATCCGGATGGTAGTGTATATCATTTTCCCATACGATTGGAACCCCTTTAATACCGATTGATAAGTTATTCGAATCTGGTGCCAACGACTCAATAACATCACTTTTTTTAATATCTCCCCGGCTGAACACCTTGCCGTTTTTCCTGTCCCATATTACATATTCCCGTTCCTTTTCAAAATCGCCCATCAGTTTTTTGTTTATGTCAACAACGCTTAAGCTTACCGGCACCCACGGATACCGGTACGACACCCCACCTGTATACGCAAACGGGCTTGCCCCTTTTGCGGAAATTTTTTCATCACCGCTTGTTGTATCCCACTCCGGGATGTCAAGTTCTGTACCACTTTGTAAAAGATCGGGATTGTCACCGATTTTTTCTTTATTAAGTTCGTACAGATACTTCCATGATGGCATCCCGAATTTTTGGGCGATGAGGCCGAGATCTTCGTTTGGTTGTGATGTGTATTTTTTCATTT
>CAYMGX010000261.1:0-3315 GCA_964390065.1 uncultured Fibrobacter sp.
GCTTTTTATTGGGGAGGTTGATTTCTTAAGCAACAAATTTGAAAGACCAAAATCGTAATATTTAGCTGAACAGATTTTAAATTAAAAAAGGATATTGACAACCCAATATTTTATTAACATATTGATTTATAGGAATAAAGCAAGTTGTAAAGATAGACGTAAAAGAAAAATTAATTAAGCAGTTCAAAGCTCTATTTGGGGGGGTGAAACAATACCCGGTGGAATTCATATTCTGAAAGTTGGAACCAATAAAAGAAGGCTATTGTGCAACAAATTGGTTGTACAAAAATAGTGCCTAATGTTTGAAGCTCATAAAGTTATAAAAATGATTTAAAGACTATTAATCGGAGGTTACAATATGAAAAAACGGAATTATGTATTGCTTTTGTTATTAATTGTAGTAGCAATTGCAATATTTTTTTCAAAAAACGGAAATTTCTTAAAACGGGACATGATAAATAATGACTCAATTTTTCAAGATAAATCAAAAGATAAAAATTCCGTAATAGATAATATTATTGAAGATACCACAATAATGATAAAATCAGTCGAACAAGCTTCAATTGATGAAAATGCAAATGAACTTAATCTTCGTTTTTTTGATGAAGTGACAGGTTATGCAGTAGTTCCTGAATCTGTTGAAATAATGATAAGAGACAATGGTAACACAAATAAAGATATTTCAAAGGGGCAGATTTCAAAAAATGGAACAGTTTTGAAGCATGTATCCAACGGGAAATATGACATTATTGTTAAAGCAAAAGGATATTTACCTATAAATACTTTTTTTGATTTAAATGATCAAACAGTTAACATCAATTTCAATTTGGCACCAATCAATCCCCCTAAAGAATTTTCGATTGCAAATATTCAATCGTTACATCAATCTGATGCAATGGTGATTGTCGGTTCAATAGTTGATGATATTGAAGGAAATCCTTTAGAAAATGTTAATATTTATACCTTAGATGGAATAGCAAAAACACGATCAACAGATAATGGATTCTTTCAATTAATAATTCCATTAGCAGAAAATGAGCATCAAGTAGAGGAAAGGGGAACTATTAATTTTGTTCTGGACAAATATATAACTGAAGTATGGAAAGATTTTGATATGTGGCCAAATGGTGATTATAAGTTCATAATTAGAATGAAAAAAGGATCGGGAATAAATGAAATAAAGGTAGTCCAAAATCGAGATGTTATTAGAATGATTGAATGCGAAAATGAACAGCAATAGCTTAACTCCTAAATAAAAAGTATATGAAAAATATTACCTGTATTATTATATTACTTGGCATTTCATTAATTTGTTATACTCAGAATTGCCCGACACTACCCACTTCAATTCGAGTAGGAACAAATTGTCCAACTTATACTTCAGGAGCACCAAATTGCAATAAAATTTGTACGACAGTACAAGTAATGAGTTTAGAATCCTATGTTCAGAGCGGATTAGATAATGAATGGATTGCTTCTTGGAAAAGTGAAAGCTTAAAAGCAGGTGCTGTAGCATATCGAACCTATGGTGCATGGTATCAAATAGCTCACTCAGGTGATCCAAATTATGACATACGCAGCGATGCATGTAATCAGGCATGGGGTTCTGTAACTTCAACAAGTACTGTAAGTGCTGCGAATGCTACTGTGGGAGAAGTATTAGTTAATAGCTCAAATGTTATAATAAAAGCCGAATATTCTGCTGAGAATAATGATTTAGACAATCCAAATTCTAGTTGTGGAGACGGATACAGCGGTGGAAATGGATGGCCATGCATATCCGATGATGTTTGTACAGGTAAAGCTTTCAACGGTCATGGAAGAGGAATGTGTCAGTGGGGTTCAAGTAGGTGGGCAGATCAAGGTAAAAGTTACACTTGGATTTTGGACCATTACTATAATCCTGGAAATTATTTTAGATGTAATGCAATAGTAATTGAAACTCCTGAAAACGATAATTGTTCTGATGCTACATTGCTAACAAGTTCAACGACTTGTAGTTATTTATCCAATCAAACAGTTAATAATGCAACAGCATCTGGAAAAGCTAAAGGTTCGTGCGATGCTTATACCGGTACACCTTCACTTGCCGATGTTTGGTATTACTTTCAGGCAAAATCAACAAGTCATACAATAAATGTTCATAATCTGGGAAATCTCGATGCTGTTGTTATGGTTTATAGTTCATGCTCTTCCAGTAGCCCAATTAGTGGGGGTTGTGCTGAAATTACTGGAACAGGTGATGCAACATTAACAGTTTCCGGATTAACAATTAACAATACGTATTACATTCGAGTTTATGACTATGGAAATGTAAATGCTACAAATGGAATTTTTGAAATTTGTGTAACTCATACAGCATCATCTCCAACATTAACAGTTTCCACAACCTCGCTACCCGATTTTGGCAGTATTCTGGTAAATTCAAATTCTACAGCCCAGAACTTCACGGTATCGGGTAGCAACCTCACGGGTAATATCACCTTAACAGCACCCACCAATTTTGAGATTTCAAAGAGTTCGGGTTCTGGGTATACAACAACTTCCCTAAGTTTGACCCAATCGGGAGGAACGGTTTCGAGTACTACAATTTATGCTCGTTTCAGTCCCACAAGTACAGGGTCGAAAACCGGTAGCATCACAATTTCAAGCACGGGAGCAACAACAAAGTACGTTTCAGCAAGTGGTACAGGTACGTCTGTGTCAACTCCAACATTATCAGTGTCTAAAACCACATTGGCCGATTTTGGAAGTGTAGTGGTCAATACAACTTCATCGCCACAAAGTTTCACTGTGTCGGGTAGCAACCTCACGGGTAATATCACCTTAACAGCACCCACCAATTTTGAGATTTCAAAGAGTTCGGGTTCTGGGTATGCTACCTCCCTGAGTTATACCCCATCAGGCGGCACAGTATCAACCTCTACAGTGTATGTTCGTTTCAAACCAACCAGTGTTGGCTCTAAAACAGGTTCAATATCAATAACAAGCAGCGGAGCCACAACAAGGAACGTTTCGGTAAGCGGTACAGGTACGACTGCATCAACCCCCACATTAACAGTTTCCACAACCTCACTACCCGATTTTGGCAGTGTTCTGGTAAATTCAAATTCTACAGCCCAGAACTTCACGGTATCGGGCAGCAACCTTACGGGCAATGTCACGCTAACAGCACCCACCAATTTTGAGATTTCAAAAAATTCGGGTTCGGGGTATGTAAGTTCTCTGAGTTTTACCCCATCAGGCGGCACAGTATCAACCTCTACGGTGTATGTCCGTTTCAATCCAACCAGCACAGGCACTAAGACAGGATCA
>CAYMGX010000262.1:0-3287 GCA_964390065.1 uncultured Fibrobacter sp.
TTCTTTGGCATTCATATCTCGAAATACTGTCCGGAACATAGGCAGGACCGGTACAGAATCAGAAAAAGGACCAAGCCTGAAGATGTAAATATTAAAAACCAGACATTCAAACACAGTTACACCGAAGTGGTGACACTGGTGATGGATTGTGCTCTTGAGGGGTGCGATCATCAGTTTGAAGTTAAAATCTATCCACGTCAGTTCATATACCCCAAGTATTGTCCGGAACATCGAAATGAGTACAAACGCATTCGGCACCTGCAGCTTATTGGCCGTGAGGACCTTATTGAGCAGATGAAGAGTGAGAGTGAGAGCTTTGAGCTTGACGCGATCGGTGATGGACTTGATGAAAATGGCGGTGAGAGTGAAGCAGAAGATGTCGGAATAATCGACGACGTTGCTTAACAAACACACTCATCCTTAAACAGACAGTTAAACTACGTGGGGGAGCAACTGCTTCCCCTTTTTTTTCCCTCGATAAAAGTCACCATAAAGGTACTATAAAAAATACATTGGCAGGATTTTGATATGGAAAGAGTTATAACGGGTGTTCCTTGATCTGAAGTAATACGTTATTCAAGAAACAGCAGCAGAAGTCATGACAAAGCAGTTCTGAATGACACATTTGATGATATCCTTATAGCAATTACGTTATACTTGCATTATATTTTTTCAATTGATTTAAACCTGCGCAGAATCTTGGTATTGTGCGTATCACACTAAACTCACGGGTAAGTTTTAATGAAACCGTATCAGAACGAAGTTAAAAAAGTCACCCCGAAGCTTGCATCATTCTTTGAAAGTACATTCACTAAAATCACCATTGATGGCCCGAAACTGGATCCTGCAAAAATTCAGGAGCAGCCGTTAATGGCAATAAGCACCCACAGAAGCCATGTTGACTACTTTTTACTTGGTCACAAACTTTTCCTGATGGGTTTTCAGAATCTTCGTTTTGCAGCAGGCGATAACCTGACAAAACTTCCCTGGATCGGTCCGAAGTTTCTCAATTTTGGTGCGTTTACCGTCTCCCGTGATACAGGTTTCGAACGAAACTATGTCCGCAATCTCTGTTCAAGCGTTGTAAGAATGATGGATGACGGGGACTCGATTATTGTGTTTCCAGAGGGCGGACGAAGCTACAGTGGAGCAACCATTGAAATGAAAGGCGGGATCACACTTGCAGCGATCATGCTTCAGGCTCAAAGCCCTCAAAAATCGGTTCAATATCTGCCCGCTGCAATTTCATACGAATGTATTCCGGATCTTCCCTATTTTAAAATGCTGTTGAAAGGTAAAAAACTTCGTAAACGCAACAACTCTTTTCCCAAGCGACTTATCGGTAATATCTACTATTTTGGCGGCGACATCTGCGCGTTTGTCCCATTTCTCAATGCAAAGCGGTTTCATAGAAATTATGGAGAGGTATTTATTGATTATCTCTCTCCAATTGCGGTAAAAGATATTATTGACATTGAAGGGAATCGTCAGGAAAACAGCCGTGATGAATTCTCGGCGCACCGGGTATCCATGCAACAGTTCAGTGACAAACTTTTTGTTCAACTGAAATCACTGTACCGCCTGCTGCCGATGCATGCAGTTTCATCGGTATTAAACGAGACAAGAACAGTATCACTGCATGATTGCAGGGAAAAGATCAGTGCGCTTACCGATTCAATCAGTACATTACCCTATAATCTTAAAACACTCTCGACATTGACAAGTGACCAGATCCTTGAACAGGGAATTACCCAGCTTCGTCGCTTCAATGCGATCAGCGCAGACCATGGAATCGTTTCTATCAAAAAACCGGAGATAATCAGCTATTTTAGCGCGTCAATTGACAATAAAGGAGCATGACACCGATGCCATTTGAACAATACCTTACCATTCCGTCAGTCGTAGAACTTGAATCAAAAGACAAAGAGGAAGCAATACGTGAACTTGCACTTATTTCATGTAAGGCACTTGATGTCCGTAAGCAGAAGGCAATTATTGACGAAATCATGAAACGTGAGGAGTCATCTTCAAAGTTTATCGGTCAGGGTATTGCGATACCGCAGGCACGCGGTCCGATCAAGGAGGAATTCGCGATTGTCGTAGGACGTACCAGTGATGGTATCAAATATGATGCAGCCAGAAATGCCCTTGCTCACGTTATTGTTCTGCTTATTTCGCAGGACGATGCTGATAACGATAAGCAGGTACAGATTCTTTCCGAAATCGCTGCATTCTTTAAATCTGATTATGTCAACAACGAAATCATGTCATTTGACAAGTCCGTTGATATTAAGGATATAATTGACGAATTGAAAAATGGACCCGAGGAAAAAGGCAAAAAGGATACTGCGAAAAAAGTTGACAGTCCTGTAATAACCACCGCCACTGTACTTGCGCGTGAAGTCAAGGCAAGTGCCATAATGGTATTTGCCGACAGTACCCGCGACAACGATTTTCTTGACCAGTTCAAGGCAAAACCAAAACTTATTATTGTAACCAGCAACAAAACCAGATTTGAACTGATCAAGGACAAGCGTATTGCCGGGATCCTCCAGGCTCCATCAATACCAACTGAACGCACCGGCCAGATGAAAATCGGAACGCTCCTTGCTTTGTCAAGAAATCTCATCGGCAAGAATGATACCGTTGTCTGCATATCCGGAAATATCCGTAACGGCCATTTTGACACGATCGTAACAATTAACGTCTCAAACGAGTATGACTTTTTCTTTACATCAGCAAAAAACATTCTCCCGCCGGATGTCGAACCGGAAGTGCTGGAGCGAATCATCGGTCTTGCAGGAGAAATCGCAGTCGAAGGACGCGAGGGGAAACCGGTCGGAACCATCTTCGTTCTTGGTGATACCAATTCAGTCAATGCATATATTCGTCAGCTGATAATCAATCCATTCCGGGGATACAGCGAAGCGGAGCGTAACATTATGGACCCTGGTCTTGACGAGACAATAAAAGAGTTCGCCAGTATTGACGGAGCCTTTATTGTTACCGGTGATGGTGTTGTGCTCTCTGCAGGAAGCTATTTACGGCCACAACAGCAATCCGGTGATGATGTCACACCGCTCCCGGGTGGCTATGGGGCTCGTCACGTGGCAGCAGCAGGGATAACGGCCTGTACCAACGCTCTTGCAATAACAATATCTGAATCAACCGGAACTGTCACCATTTTCAAAAGCGGCATTATTATGATGTCAATTTCAAAGCCGGTGGTGCGGGAGAAGGGGCAGATTCAGAAGTATTTGTAAGGAACGTAGCAAGTAGCAAGTAGC
>CAYMGX010000263.1:0-536 GCA_964390065.1 uncultured Fibrobacter sp.
TGCCCTCGACAACCAGAATGCGGCACACTGCATGTGGCTCATTCCAATGAGGTAACCATCAGCAGAGCGTGAAGGTATCGTCGCGTTTGTCCTATGCATGCAATATAGATTGCCGGTTGTCACCGCTTACAACAAACTATAACGGTAGTGTACTTTTCGGAGTACAACGGCGACCGATGATTATCGTGGAACGTAGATACCCACCCCAATCGCCGGTATCTAACGCAATACCGCATCAAACTCTTCAACAATACGTAACCGCAACGATTCCTGAATCGTGTTGATTTCTTCAGTAGTTAATGTTCGAAGATGTGACCGGTAGGTGATTCGGAATGTGTTACTGATAAATCCCTTGCCGACTATTTTTTCATTTTCGAAAGTGTCAATAAGGCGAACTTCCTCTATACAATCCTCGCATTCAAGAAATCCGCAACTGCGCATCGTTTCATAAAAAAGATTCAGGGAGAGGTCCTTCTTAACAATTATAGAGATGTCCCTTTCGGTTGATGGGTATTTACTTACGGCAACATAGCTGC
>CAYMGX010000263.1:546-3286 GCA_964390065.1 uncultured Fibrobacter sp.
ATTTTTATCATCGCAATTCTATCAAGACCAAATCCGAATGCCCAACCGTTATATTTGTCAGGATCGATTCCAAGCAGTGATAGTACACCTTTGTTAACCAAACCGGATCCGACAATTTCAAGCCATTGATCGTTCCAATAGATGAGTAACTGGATACTCGGATCGGTGAACGGAAATGTATCAGCCTCTATTTTCCACTTCACCTGTGATCCGAATACTGATTGGGCGATTTCAATAAGAATTGCAGCAAGGTCATCGATCGTGTATGCTCTGATCGCAGTTTTAGTTACCCTCAGTCCATCAATCTGATGGAATACCGGGTAATGATTTCTGTCGATTTCATCTTTCCGGTACACTTTTCCATGACAGAGCGCACGTACCGATCCACACTCATCCAGTTTAGAAATGACATCCTGATCTCTTAGGTAATAAGGCCACATCGTGGTTGTCTGTGTTCTTAATACTATTGAATCTGCCAGATAGTAACTGTCACTGGTACTTCTGCCTGGATGTGACGGAGGGAATCCAAGAAGATCAAAGTTTAGTTCCACAGGTACCATTTGTGGAATTTCGACAGAATCAAAATTATCAAGAGAAGAGATTCGCTTGATTGCTTCTGTAACATAATAGACTGGTGAGCCAGGTGTTCTGCTGAGATCGGGAAGAGTCAACATACGCCTGATGCTCATAACAGTGGGATCATTGCTATTTGTAAGCTGTTCAAATAAAGATGATTCATTATCTATTGCATAGTTCATAGACATTCCTGTTTTTAAAAAGTATTCAACAAGTTCAGAATGTTGCCATTGTTGAGACTGCTTAAATACTCTAATGGCAACAATTTTCTGAAAATAAAACCAAACTACTGTTGTTGAACAAGTCGTTTGGATGGCAGAAATATGGCTGGATAAAAAAGTCAAATAGTTTGCGCTTGGCGCGCAAAACCAAAGGAGAAAAAGTAAATGGCAGGAGCTGATTTTCTTAAAATTCCTATCATAATTTGAATATACAACAAAAACAATTAAAAAAACCAGAATTATTTGTTACATGTGGTGCAATAAAATGTACCTATTAACTCGTTTTTCGAGATGATGATGAACATAAGGGCGTACCGTTTGATCAATAGAACATAAAAATCAAATCCGTAAACATTCCTGTCAAGGCGAAGCCTTCCGAGCGTTGAGAGATGGATGGTAACTATCGGCCAAATGCCGTAAGCGCTCAACCAACACGGGTATGGCCGATTTGGCATGCCACCTTTGCAGTGGTTTTTATCGATCTCAGTTTTTTGAAGGGTAGAGTGGCGTCAGAATGGGATCAGCACCGGCATTATTTTTCTTGAACCAGGCAACCGGCAACAGATCGGCAACATCAGCATCAGCAGGCCTTATGGCAAGCGTCATAAGAACGTCTTTGAGATAGTCCTCCGGGTTTATGCCGTTAAGTTTACATGTTGTAACAATGGTATACATTATTCCCATCCATCGTGCTCCGTTTACCGAGCCGGCCTGCATCCAGTTGTTTCGGCCTATAGTGAAAGGACGGTTGATACGTTCATCGGCAGTAGTATCTATCGGCAGTGCTCCCCACTGCACAAACCGGGTAGCCTCTTCCCAGTTTCTCAGGAAATAATTGATGGCAATTCCCGCAAGCGATTGCGGAAGCACGGCAAATCCCGGAGTCGTCAGCATTACTTTAATATTGTCAAGCACTCTGCAACTCAGCTCTGCCGCAGTTCGGTACGCTGCTCTACGGTAAAACCACTTTTTGTAGCGAACGATTCAAGGCGGTAGAGCTGCCCGATCTTGATCATGATTTTGTTGAGATACTCTTTATGCCTCCCAGCGTCACGTGCCTCGACAAACTTTCTGCGGATATGTGCCATGCACCGCAGCACGACAAGCTTAAGTTCCTTCACCGGAATATTATACGATGGACAATCGTCAATCATAAGATAGTCACCCGCAGAACTTCCTTTCAGAAATTCAAGCGCAGCAGCCCCGCTTCTATGTCTGTTGTAAACAAATACGGCAGTTCTCCCATCACCACTCAGTCCTGTCCACATCCAGCATTCAACAAGCTTTTCTTCAACTTTTACCATTACCCTTGTCTCGTCGGCATGCTTGATGCGTGATGCCAGATACAACTGCAGAAGCCCCATGTATATTCGTTCTAACATTCCGCAAGCCTGACCTACCCAGGTACAGAGCGTCGATCGGGTGAACCAGATGCGGGATTCATGGTAAATCTGCCGCTGTATCCGGTAAAGGGGAAGATGGTACTGATATTTACTGGCAAGAACAAAGGCCATCAGTGCAAATCCGGCAAGACCTTTTGCTATCGGCGTTACAAGCGGCATCTCTCTTGAAGGTACCCCGTTTTTACAGCAGGGACATCCGTATACTGGCTGAAGATACCGTGTTGCAGTGTACTTCGCAGGAATACGGTCTACAACAAGGTGCTCTTTGGTATCAAACTGCTGCAGGTCATTTCCGCAGCAGCTGCATTTTTTCTCTTCATCGGAAAGATCAATGGTAACAGTGGTGATTAACTCTTCCGGTATTGAGTTTCTTCCATGAATTTTCCGACGACGTTTATGAGCGGGTATTTCTACCATTTCAGAAGGATCTTCTTCCTGCGGCTTCTCTTGTGCGGTAATCTGCTCAAGCAGGGCATCCATCTCGAGTTGCAATGCGTCAAGATCGGTCTGTGACGATAGTTTTTCGGAGCTTTTACCGAA
>CAYMGX010000264.1:0-3248 GCA_964390065.1 uncultured Fibrobacter sp.
ATGGTTGATGTCAATATATGGCAAGAAAAAAATTGATATCAGGATAAAATTGACAAATAGTGATCAATGCAGTCCGACTCCATCTTATACATAAAGTTTTGTTTTAAATCTTTAGTGCGAAGCTATGGTTTAATCTTTGACAAAAACAGAAAAAATAAGAAGCATAACCCAAAAGTGAATTCGAAAAAATAACGTTTCCACAAATTATGTCGGTTTAACAGCGGTATGATGATATTTCGTGATACAATGGTCTAATGCTAAAGCATCACCGATACTGTTGTCACATTATAGGCGATGCTTTAGTACAAATGTATGCACGAAATATCAGATGTATTATGTTTTACCCATAAGACGCAGTATATCGTCAAGCGGATTTCCATCACCATCCATATCGATAAGCGATAACAGCCCTGACCCGGCATTTTTTGAACCGGCATCTTTCTTTCCAAGCAGCCCGCTAACCAATCCGCCCAGCATACCGCCGTTTCCGGTTTCGGGTGCAGTCTGTTTTGACATATATCCCGTTACCATCATTGTAAGTATTGGAAGCATTTTTTTTAGCACCGATGAGTCAACCCCAGCTTTTGTTGATGCATTTTGTGCGACGGCTCTGCTAACATCTTTTGAACCGAAGATCTGCCCGAGAATGTCATTTCCCTTGCTAAAATCGGTTGGTTTTGGTGAGAGAACGTCGTCAAGCAGGTTTGAACCACCAAATTTACCAAAAAGACTTCCAAGTCCTTCGATACCACTTGATTGTGATTGTTTCTTTAATCCACCGAGAATAGCCGGCATGAGTGCAGCAGCACCGCTTGCAGCCTGATTTTCATCTATTCCCAGTTCATTTGCTATCGAGGAAATGCCTCCCAGTTGGTTAAGGATATCAGAGATTTGCATGTTGTTTCCTTTCAGTTGTATGCTCGCCGGTTATTACTGAAAATTAATCTAAAAGCTCATTTGGAATATTGCCTCCGTTTTCAGCTATTTTAGCAAGTACTGTTTTGTGAAGCCATATATTCATTTTTGCCGAATCTCCCATCAAGTCGGCAGGACAGGATAGCTCAATAGCCATCTCTTTACGTGCTGCAAAACTGCTGTCGATATCCAGAAGCTTGAGCAGGTCAACAATTGAAGTCCGCCAGTTGAGTTTTTGCGGATTTGCTGCAGCGAGCTGTTCCAGCTTTGTTACCACATCGACAACCGTTACCGGGGTTACTGTTTTTTCCGGTACACTTGGTGCTTCTACTATAACCGGAATATCCGCAACTTTAGAAGCGGCTGGAGCAGCAGGTTCTTTTTTTCCAAGGCCAAGCTTACTGAAAATTTTTCCAAGAAATCCCATATCTACCTCTTTCTGTGGTTAAATGAACATACAGGCAAAATGAAGATGTGTATAGTATAGATGGTGCCAAACCTTTTGTGGCTTGAATTAATGAATCTATTCCGAAGAAGAACTTTCAGGAATAGACTCATTATTAAAATCATAGCGAAGATGAACAAGCAGCACTTGGAATTAACTGTATCTCTGTTGAATCACCAGGTGCTAACTTGTTCTAATTACTCGCAGGTGGATATTACTGACCCAGAATAGAAAATTCGATTCTGCGATTTGCTGCGCGTCCGAAAGCTGTATTGTTTTCAGCTATAGGACGGGTATCTCCATTCCCGACAGTTTCTATGCGTGTTTCGTCAATTTGTTTCGACGTAAAATAGTATTTTACTTTTGCAGTACGGTCTTCTGAAAGCTGTTGGTTGTAGTCAGAATTGCCAACATTATCGGTGTGTCCGTCAATGCGAATCCGAAGGGACGGGTACTGAGTGAGAACAGATACCGCCTGATCAAGTATTTGAAATGACGACGAAAGAATTGCCGAACTACCAGTCTTGAAGTTGATACCCTTTATTGCACCGGTAAATTTTTTAACCTCTTCAGGAACACATCCATCATAATCAGGCAATCCGGTGATTTCAGGGCATTTATCATCTTTATCAGGAACGCCATCACCATCGGTGTCTGGACAACCACTGAATTTACTAAGTCCGGATTCATCCGGGCACTGATCAGAATTGTCTGGTATTCCGTCATTATCCCTGTCAAGAACCTGCGGACAGCCATTATTTTCAGCAACGCCTTGTTCATCAGGGCATTTGTCCTCTGCGTCGGTAATAGCGTCATTGTCACGATCCGGGCATCCCTTCATAAGTGCTGTGCCAAAAACATCCGGACAATTATCGGTAGCATCTGGAATACCGTCACTATCACGATCAATAACCTTTTTTTGTACACCATGTAAATAGATGTCTATTCCTGCAGTCAATTCAAGTTTGTTGCCCCATCCGGATGATGTGAAGCTTTCAATCAGGTAATCCCTTATCTCGGCGCGCAGGGCGATTCGAGGTGTTACAAGTCCCCGAAAACCTAACGATGCATGTACCTGGCCGTCCATATCCTTATTGAGATCTCCTCCACGAAGAATATATGCACCGGTACCGATACCGAAAAATGGAGTGTACTTTTTATTAAGGAAATGATAGTACAGATCCCCATCCAATTTTACAACAGTGTTCTTGCCGCCATCGGTAGACGATGTTGGAAGAATTCCGCCTCCCATTTCTATAATGAGTTGTGGTATGATATGGTATCCCAATCGCAAGCCTGCTACCGCAGATGATTTCGGCATTAGCGTTGGAGGGTTCGACCATAATCCAGGCGCATCACCCAATTGCCAGTCGTTGATATTTGGAGAATAACCACCATATCCACCAATATACAAGCCATGCCTGGGATATTGGGCGGCTGCGTTATTCGGAAGAAAACCTATCTGGATTAACAAAAATAAAACTACTACAAAAAATCTTTGAAATATTGACTTCATAAAAGGAAATCTTATTGTGGAAAAAAAGTTGAGTTAATTCCTAAAAGTTGCTTTTAGGAAAATTAAATAGCGCGATTGAGCGAACTATGCTGTTTTTTTGAATGGACTGAGATTATTAAAAGCGATTGGTTGTCTATAAGAAAAGCTACCTTGAAAATACTTATTCTATTAGCTAACAAAACTGAATGAAATTAATAATGATGTTAATATAGTTTATTGCAATATAGAAAGCCACTGTTTGTGTTGTTGTTAGACAATGATGTCTTTTTGTATATTACAAAACACTTGAGAACCGGTATGAAATAAAAAGACTTATCCCATACAGGACTGCAAGAAAAATTGACGCAATACCAATACGCCAGATACGGTTGC
>CAYMGX010000265.1:0-3212 GCA_964390065.1 uncultured Fibrobacter sp.
AACAAAAGGAGTACATAATGGAAAACGTTACACCTGTATCGTTGCCAAGAATTGGTGAAAAAGCGCCTGCATTTAAAGCGGTTACAACACAGGGAGATATTAATTTCCCTGATCAGTATGCCGGAAGCTGGGTGATTCTCTTCAGTCATCCTGCGGATTTTACCCCGGTGTGTACATCAGAATTTATGACCTTTGCGTCAATGGAATCAAAATTCGCTGAAGTAAATTGCAAGCTTGTCGGGTTGTCAGTTGACGGATTGTATAGTCATATTGCATGGCTGCGTACAATCAAGGAAAAAATCGAATATCGCGGCATGAAAAGTGTCGAGGTAAAATTCCCGCTTATTGAAGATATCACGATGGATGTCGCGAAGAAGTATGGTATGATCCAGCCCGGAGAGAGTAATACAAAGGCGGTTCGTGCAGTATTTATTATTGATGCAAAAGGCATTATCCGGACAATTATTTATTATCCGTTAAGTCTTGGCAGAAACTTTGAAGAGCTGTACAGAGCGGTAGTTGCGCTTCAGACTGCAGATGCATTCTCTATTGCCACTCCAGCGGACTGGCAGCCCGGTGATGATGTTATTGTGCCAACTGCAGGTTCTTGCGGTGTTGCAAAAGAACGTATGGATGGAAAAGAGGATATGCATTGTTACGACTGGTTCTTCTGCACAAAGAAACTTGACAAAGATAAAGTGTTTTCGACAATTAAGAAAAAGTAAACCATTATCAGTAACAGAACAGGTACTTGCCAAAGCACATACTTCTGATGATTAAGGGATACTATTGATGAATGATTTTATCGAAGTACGGATTGATGTGATAAACGCCGATCTTTTTACCTTCTTAAGATAAGATTCATTAATAGTGATTTCAGGAATGCAGGTCGTGTGAATGCGGCCTGCATTTTTTATATCTGCACTATTTTTGTAACGCTTTCAGTTTGACAGTGTCTAATAAGATTGTTAATTTGAAACGAGTGCAGTAGACTTTGTATTCATTATAATCAGGGAATTTATAGATCGTCAAATTACAAGAATCAAATATTTTGAAAAAAAAAATTTCTCAAAGGATGTAACATGGACCTGGTTGTCAATGTTGAAAATGTCGTAAAAAAATATACGACCGGTGAGGTATCGGTCCAGGCGTTAAAAGGTGTGTCGTTATCAATACCTGCAGGTGCGTTTACATCACTTGTCGGTCCTTCCGGAAGCGGAAAAACAACACTGCTGAATCTGATCGGTTGTCTTGATACACCAACATCGGGTACGGTATCCATTAATAATACAATCGTATCTGCGTTGAATATCAAGGAACGCGCACGTTTTCGGGGGGCACATATAGGATTTATTTTTCAGGATTTCAATCTGATCCCGGTTTTGAGTATTTATGAAAATGTAGAATATCCTCTGTTAATGGTTCGATCACTAAGTAAAGATGAGCGCAAACAGCGGGTGAATTCGCTTCTTGATAGTGTAGGACTAAAGGATCAGGCCCACAAGAGGCCATCCCAATTATCCGGCGGGCAGAAACAAAGGGTTGCAATAGCCCGTGCACTTGCTACGCATCCGTCAATTGTCCTGGCTGATGAACCAACGGCTAATCTTGATCATGAAACCGCCTATAAGATAATTCATCTGATGAAGCAGATGCGGGATCAGAAAGGGACAAGTTTTATCTTTTCAACGCACGACACAAAAATCATTGGTGAAGTTGAATCGGTATTTACAATTGAAGATGGATTATTATCAGCTGGTACAATAAAAGGAGATACTGATCATGCTTAATATTTTTAAAATAGCTTTCAGAAATTTATACCGGCAGAAACGCCGTACTTTTCTTACAGTGTCAATCATTGCATTTGGTGTTGTTGCTGTGCTCCTTTTTACATCACTTGCAGGTACATTTAAATCATTAATGGTTGGGCAAATCACCGATTCGATGCTTGGCCATGGGCAGATTCATCGCAAAGGTTTTGTTGCATCAATTGAGAATCTTCCTGTTGATAAACTTATGCCTGAGAACCTGTCAAATAAAGTTATAAAGGCGATTGACAGTATACCTTATATTACTGCAGTAACAAAACGTATTTTAATATCGGGAATGTTAAGTAATTATCTCGAGACAACCAACCTGAAGATCTCGGGAATCAATCCCGATGATGAACTGAAGGTTGCGCCGCTTCTCGGACAGCGTGTGATTAAAGGCGCAATGCCAAATAAAGGTGAAATTATACTACCTCAAATGGTTATGAACGGGCTTAAACTGTCTATAGGACAGGATGTAGTCTTTATTGCAACCAATAAAGATGGTTCTGTAAACGGACAGACCTTTAAGATTTCAGGGATTATTGAAACAGTCACAGGCCCATCTGGTAAATATGGATACATGCATATTGACGATGCAGCAGCGGTACTGCGTATGGATAAGCCTGAGATTAACGAAATAGCATTCAGAGTTGACAAACTAAATAATCTTGATAAAGCGATGAACCTTGTCTATGCCAAAGTTGCATCGATAAAAAACAAGGATGGTATTGCAATGGTTGAGGCACACTCATGGAGAGAGCTGTCACCATTTTACAATATCGCCAGGATGATTGATATGATGACAAAGTTTATTCAGATTATTCTTATTGGCATTGTGCTTGTCAGTGTGATGAATGTAATGGTGATGGCTGTTTATGAGCGGATACGGGAGATTGGAACACTCAGTGCAATGGGCACATTGCCATCAACAATACGTCTTATGTTTATGATAGAAGGGCTGCTCATCGGCTTGTTTGGGGCAGTTACAGGATCAATTATCGGTTCAATTACCGTATTTATTATTAAAATCAGTGGTGTATCGGTTTCTTTTGCAATGAAAGATAAAATTATGCTTCACCCGGACATCCCAATCGAACAGATAGTGTTGACAAGTGGAATTATTCTGGTTATCTCTGCACTTGCAGCAATAGAACCTGCAATTAAGGCGTCAAAACTTGATCCTGTTGAATCGCTAAGGCATAATTGATTTAGTAATCAAATCACTATAACAAGGAACTATCATGACAAAAATTGTGTGCACACTTCTTATAAGCAGTTTATTCCTGCTTGTTAATGCACAAGGTACATACGAAATCAATGAAAAGGGAAATGCACTGCTCAAGGCAATTGATAAGAGAATGTCTCCCGAATCTTATGAATCATACAGGAAACTTATTAATA
>CAYMGX010000266.1:0-3210 GCA_964390065.1 uncultured Fibrobacter sp.
GATCAGGAGGCTTTGCTATGAATTTAAGCTGGATGGGACATTCAGGATTTTTATTAGTCTGCGGAGAAGTGAAAATACTCATAGATCCATTTGTTAACGGAAATGCCAACTTTCCCGAAAGTTTACGAAGTGAGATTACCAGTCCTGATTATATTCTGATATCTCACGGGCATCCGGACCACATCGGGGATTCACTGACGCTGTATAATCCTGAAAAAACAAAAATAGTCTCAAACATCGAGATCTGCACATGGCTTATGAGTAAATCTATAAGTAACTGTATCCCGCTTAATATAGGTGGTAGTTTTGTTCTTAAAGAACTTCAGATCACCCTGGTTGAGGCGATACACAGCAGCAGCATCGTTGCAGGAGATCAGGTACTCTACGGCGGATTAGCTGCCGGTCTTATCATAAAGTACAAAGAAAACGTGCTCTATCATTTTGGAGATACAGAGATCTTTGAAAATATGAAATTAATTGAAAAAAGATTTAAACCACAGATCGGGCTGATTCCAATCGGAGACACAATGACAATGTCTCCGTCAACAGCGGCAACTGCCTGCAATGATTTTTTTAACTTCAAAACGATCATTCCAATGCATTATGGTACGTTTCCAATGATTAGCGGTTCGCCGGATGATTTTATTAAACTGTTAAGAAACAAAGCCGCAGTTAAGGTTTTAAAGCCTGGTGAATTTTTAGAGGTATAGTTGACATTTTCGTATGGAAAAGTAATCCCCCGCGGACGCGCTCCCCTTAATAAGGGGGGATAAAGGGGGATTTTTTTTTGCCAATCAGACAAATTGTGAAAACAATTGTGCTTATGATTGTATTTGTATCATGTCAATGTAGTATGAGCTGTACGTTAATTCAAACTACGGAATATGAAGGCGTTTATTTGAATGTATTGTCCAGTAAGTATCGAATTAAAAGTTTGACAAAAAGAATCTTCCCATTATTTAACAACCGTAGATTTACGTGAAGATCTATGCGTTTTTGATAATGGTTTTATACCGATATGAATCCCGACTGCGTTACCAACTTTTAAATAGGTAAGGATGTTACAGTTGACACCATTCTCAACTTTTGAAACTTGTTGTTGTGTCAATTTTGCCTGTAATGCAACATCGCGTTGAGACAACCCTGCTTTTTCTCTCTTTTGGTGAAGTTCATACGATAGCTGCAATAATACCTGTTCTTCATTGTATGCTTCTTTAAAAACAGGATCTTTAAGGCTTTTTTCAAGATGCTTTTTAAATGTTTTCATTTTCCAGAATCTCCTGTAATTTTTTTTCTGTGTAGCCCGTCTCTCAATCATTTCGAAAACAGGACTTTTTCCTGATTCTGTCTCGTAATAAAGAACATGCCATTTATTCTCATTTATGAGATTTATTATACATCATTTATGGTGTATGCGCAAGATGGTTACCGGGGTTTGGTTATGTTACCAGGGAAAATTGTTGGGGTACTGATTTCATGACAACTTTCCATGGCCATATCGGTGCGTGCTTCCACGGGACGATATCACCTCGACTGCATTCGCCAAACAAAGGACGCTTCACCCCCTTGAACCCCCGACCAATCTTTCTTTCCGGGGCCAAAGAAAGACTGGACAAAGAAGGGCCCTTTTTTCATTCCATTCATCCCTAACGCCGAAACGCGCTTTCAAAACTCGCTTATTGTATGCAAAGAGTTGTTCTGCCAGTCACTCGTTACGTGTCACCCGTCACTGCGCCTTTTGCAACTAACGCTCAAACAGTTGAAATCGCTAAGTAGGAAGACGAAGAGCAGTTTGAAAACATGCAGTGATGTGTGGAATTGTGCAGATGTTTTAAGCATTGTCAATGTGCAAATGGTTGTGAGTGAATTCAAACTGCGGAACAAATTCACTTGTTTGTACGTAAAAAAAATCAATATTAATTGCATTGCCGGTCGTACCGTTTCCCATTCCCAGGGCCGATAACCCTGGCTGGTATTTGTCGCGCTTTCAGGGCTGGGGAAAAATGATGATGTAATTATTGTCAATTTTAAAACGATGCAGGCGCGCATTATGACAAATTATTACGATGTAAACAACATATTCTTTATTACTCGCTACTATGCCCTCACCCTCCGCATTGACATCCCCCGTTTCCGGAATTACTTTATAAGTATACTTTACATGTCAATAATTGAAAGCGTTAGTGCGTTCCGGTTGTAGTTGTTTGTGAATGATAATTTAGTTTAGCGTTAATAATGAAGTAATGAGCAGCCACTGAAGAATTGGAGCGTATGGGGTGTAAAGTAGCGTTGTTATTGGTCTGACTGGCTGCACAGTGCTTTAACTCTTTTTTCAGCGGGATGGTATGAATAATAGAGATAGTGCTGTTGCACTGGTTAAACTCCTCACGGATTACCCTGATGGTTTATCAAGAGCTGTTATTTCGCGTAAATTGCATCTATCAAGTGAGTCATCATTTTTCAGGATTTTGAAAAAAGCACGACTTATTGGTAATGTGAACATTGACATAGAAAACGGGTTCTACAAAATTACCAATGCTGAATCAATCGATGATCCTGTAGAAACAATCCTTCCAACTGATGAAGAGCTTATCGCATTACTCACCATGCAGCGGATTGTGAGCGCAATGACAAGTCCTTTTCTTAGTGATGCGTTCAAACCGCTTGGGAAAAAATGTGATGCAATTTTAAAATTCAAAGTCCGCGATCCGCATCTGTGGGCAGACAGAATTAAAATTCTTGATATTCATTACCGGTGTATCAGCGAGGGAACCTTTGGTGCTCTTGTCAATGCGCTTGCACGCAAGTACGCTGTTCGTTTTTTATATACAAATGCAGAAGGTGTTGCAAAGGAACGGACCGTGTCTCCGCAGCATCTTGTAAGGTATCGTGACAACTGGTATTGTGATGCCTGGTGTCATGAAAAAAAGGCGCTGCGAACCTTCTCACTTGACTCAATCGAACAAATCAAACATGTCAACGAATCATGGTGCGCCTTAAGTGAAGACACCTGTCGTGAAATACTTGCTACGTCATACGGAATTTTCTCAGGTACTCCCAGGGCTCATGCATGTATCCGTCTTGCCGGAAAAGCTGCACGCTACGCACAGCGTGAGGTATGGCATCCGTATCAGAAAATTGTACGTGTCAACGACGACACCATTGAAATTGAAATACCCTACAGTCAACCGCACGAGCTGATCAGGGAGA
>CAYMGX010000267.1:0-3202 GCA_964390065.1 uncultured Fibrobacter sp.
TTATCGAACATTAAACCATCAGCAAATATGAAAGTGTATCTTGATGTCGATAAAACAGTTGCCGCTGCAGATGACGAATTGACCTACACACTTTCCTACAGGAATTACGGTTCACTGGCAGCACAGAACGTTGTTATTGCAGATACGCTTGACAAAGATCTTCAGTTTACAGAATGCAGCAATGGCGGAACCTATGATGCATCATCGCATTCTGTAAAATGGGCTATGGCAGAAGTGCCGGGATTCTCATCATCAAAAGGTATTGATCCAACGTGTGGTTCTGTTACCGTCAAGGTAAAGGTTATTGCAAACAGTGCAAAACGGATCGCAAACAGGGCGGTCATTTCATGCAGTAACGGATCGGGCTGGGTAAGTAATCAATATCCAAACCGGATATCATCAATAATGAAACGCAATTATGTTGATATTGTAGAAAAAAGTAAAGTAGCGGGCAGTTCACTTGTTGCAAATCTTTATG
Organism: uncultured Fibrobacter sp.; assembly: GCA_964390065.1. Taxonomy (GTDB): domain Bacteria; phylum Fibrobacterota; class Chitinivibrionia; order Chitinivibrionales; family Chitinispirillaceae; genus JAAZBG01. The sequence goes on from CAYMGX010000267.1 coordinate 479, forward strand.
GTGGCAGACCGGGAGTTCGTGTTGCATTCGCACATGATGCCGTTTCGGATACATCAAGAACCATGTCGCTGCAACTCAGACTAATTCATGATGCGCAGGAGGCGTATGTTAATAATGCGGCGTACCGTGTCTCCTATTTTCTGTATGACAACAACAGAAAGGGAATCGCAGGTCAGCCCGGAGTTACAAACGGATGGGTAGTGACACCTTTGGTTAAAGAAGGGACTACTGGTGTATCAATACAGCATGAGATGCTTGACGAAGTGACTGATACTAACGGAAAATGGAATCAGCGCATTATCATTAATTTTTCTGATTCGCTGCCATCAGATACAAACTGGAACACTATGGGAACGACAACGTATCATCTGATGTGGTATCGTGGAGTTACCTCAATGATTCACCGTGGTATTGTCAGTCCGTTAAAGGTTGTCTGTACTATTCGCGGGCAGGATTCGCTTGCCGGTGGATGGAGTGATGACTGGTCGTGGGATCCGGATGCTGTTGATGCAGAGAGTGGTGCTTACTGGCCAATTACTAACGACTGGACAGACCCGGAAAAAACAGATATTCCTGTAACGACATGGCATCCGAAACAGTGCAATGACGCATCACATGTAGTTGACAATATGCTTGTCGAGGAGTGGGATGGTACTGCATGGCGAAAAGTGTTTGGGGCAGTTCCCGGTATAACAACAAACGTACGTAAAAATGTCGTAGTGTCAAAGGCTCAAAATTCAATACAGGTAAAAGGGCGGATGCTGACCATCGATATACAAAATGATAGTCAGACAAAGCTGTTTATTGTTGATACACGCGGCAGAATTGTCGAAAATGTTATGAATTCATTTTTAAAAGTTGGCAAGTACAGATATGGATTAAATAGTGCATTCCTTGGATCAAAAACATATTTTGTAGTTCTGAAAACAGGATCCGGTTCGGTTGTCAGAAAGTTGTCGCTTGTAAAGTAAGCGTGCATGGAATCGAGGTTAATTATCTTGCTCTTGTTGTGGAAGAAGGGGGAGAGGAAGAACTTTTAATCCGGAGTACCAATAGTTTTTCCGAGGCCTGACCGTAAGGGAGGGCTTGTTGTAGGTTCTCAAAGGAATATGTAAGCACTTCCTCTGCAGTGGTTTTTAGTGCCGAAAAAATTTCAGAAAGTAAACGGTTGATAAATCGTTCACGGTACTGACTGATCTATCGGAGTGTAAATCAATATAACATACACATAATTGGAAGAGACAATCCGGTCAGAATAATTTCTGACCGGATTGTGTATTTTAGAATAAAAACACTTACTTTACATCGCCGTTTTCATCAGTTTTAATAACCCAGTTTTCAGCACCTACCACGATACAGCCACCATCGTTTGTCAATTTCATGCTGGTACTGTATTCATTGTTAGTACTTGTTCCATAAGCAGATTCTTTGACAATAGTACCACTGGAATTGACTTTCGCAATATAGATGTCTTCCAGACCACTTCCAAGAAGGGTCGTTGTGCCAGCAATAAAATAACCATCGCTTTGAGGTTGTATAGATGCTATTTGGGAAGCATTGGGATAATTTTTGAACAGTCTTACATCGCCAGCCTGGGAAATTTTCAATAGATGGCATTGAAAATTTGAACCAGATGATACACTAATCACACAGTCGCCGTCCATTGTGGTTTCAATACTATTAGTCATAATTACCTCGCCACTATTCTGTAACTCTGATTCATAATAGTGTATCCATTCCCGTTCTCCCTCAGAATTTACTTTAATTATGCATGGTTTATAGCCCCAACGGTCTATAGCGAATGTACCCGCCAACATGTACCCGCCGTCACGTGTTTGTACGCAGTCAGTTCGATCTGCTCTTCCACCATTTCCATCTACATTATATTTGAAAGACCACACACTACGTCGTACTGCATCTGTTTTAATTAAAAAGAAACCCTGATCAATGTAGCTCGCGCCTGCTATTATATATCCATTATCACTTGTCATTCGTGTAACTGAACCCTGAAATGTTTTATCAGCCTCGTTACTATTGTAGGACCATTGTAGATTTCCAGTCAGCGAAAAACATACCGCTGCAGCTCGTGAGTCATAGCTACCAGTGATGATGAAGCTGTTTGATGCTTTCTGAATTGATTCAATCTCATATATTAATGTAGGAAATGTTCTTGTCCATACAGTATCACCATTTAAATCCAGTTTAATAACGATTCCTTTATTGTCACCTAAATTGTCATTGTCACTTATCATACCTGCAAGCATATAACTGCCATCATCAGCCTGGACGACATCCTTGATTGACAATCTGGTATATTGTGCCATCTGCAGCTGTTTGACAAATGTCAAACCGGTAAAAACGGCCTTTATTGTTGCATCGCCGTTTTCAAGTGTTACTGTTGTTGATGCAGAGGCAGTATCAGTTATTTGTGCAGTCCCTGACACTACTCTCCAGCATCTGAATTTATACCCGCTTGATGGAGTAGCTGTAATTGTAGTTGCAACTGCGGAATCTACACTCACAGTACCTGAAAGATTTACAGTGCCATTAACCGGAGTCTCAATTGTCAGTGTATATTTCTTTACAATCCATTGTGCAAATAGTGTTGTATCAGTTTTTATTTTAAATGTTGATGCAGTTGCGAGCGCAACACCGCTTCCGTTGTCTTTTGTATTCCATCCATTGAAGTCAAATCCTGTTTTTGTAAGCCCGTTTGTATTACCG
>CAYMGX010000268.1:0-3163 GCA_964390065.1 uncultured Fibrobacter sp.
CTGACTGGGCCCCTGACTGGGCCCCTGACTGGGCCCTGTCAGCTACTTTACCAGGTTTTTGCACTGTATCTTTTTTTAATACAATACCCATTTTTAATGGGACCTTAAAACGAACCCGCATGCCAATTTCACTGATAATTAGAGGTTGAAGCCCTAGTTCTTTAGCTTCGCTAAAAATTCTTTTTACACCACTGCCCCATTGTTCAATAAGTCCCAGTTCTCTAAATACGCGGGCAATAACAGGATTACGGATTTTTGATACACCTTCGATCATATCTTCAATTGTCATTCCTGGAAGTAAAATCCCAGGATTTTCAACTTCAATTCTGTCGTTAAAGAAAGAAACTCTGATTGGAGCTCCTCGCTGTGAATAATCACAGTGTACAACAGCATTAATAATCACTTCGCGTAAAATGTTCAGAGGAATATTCCAGATATCTTTACGGCGTAGCCCTTTTGACAAATCAGCCGAACGTATCGCGTGCTTTTTAAGAAATGCCAATATTGATTCAACCGCACGAGGAAGAGGTTCATTGATTTCACAATGATCATAAATAATTGTTTTGTCAATTCCATCAAAACGACCACATTGTATCCAGGCATCGGGAAAATGTATAAGACGTTCCTTTCCAAACAGTAAAATAGCACCATTTGTTGGAACTAAACAGTTTTGATACTTTGTGAGAAGTTTCATTGTCAATAATGTTTTGTCATTGAATTGCCGTTTTTCTTCAAAACTTTTTCTTAATTCATCAATATCAATATCATTTTTTGAAAGTTCCTGCATAGGAAGCTCATCAAACATTAAACCTTCAGAGGTACGTCTAAGCTCCGCGATAAGTTGACTATCTGCTTGACGGTTAGTTGAACCTAACCGTACATATACTCCCTGCTCAGGCCCTTCACTCTTAATCCAATGAGGACGGTTACTGCTGAGGTACACCTCTACAATCAGTACGGTTTTATTTTCGATCGTTACCAGTTCTATGTTGGGAATAAGTCGTGGAGAAATAGAATCGGCAATAATATTGCATAGTCGTTCTTCTTCGTCAAGAGGATTTTCTACCCCAATGATCTCTTTATTAACAGTTACACCAATTATAAGCTTTCCACCTGCGGTATTTGAGAACGCTACCAGTGATTTTAATAAAGGTTTTGGAGACGAGAAATCTCTTTTAAACTCAAGTGTTTTACCTTCAGTATTTTCAAGAATTTGACGGACTAAGCTACTCATACATAATTTCCTTGAAATGCTATTGATGCATTGTTATTCTCAAAATAGCAACCCTGATTTTTTAAGAATTGATTCGACAATTACTCTTGAATCCTTACCCGATGCGTTTACCCCTTTAATAAGACAGGCAAACGAATAGTTCTGGTCCTTGCCTGTCACATATCCGACAAACCAGCCGAGACTTTGTTCTTTGTCGCTATCCAGGTTTACTCCGCTGCCGGTCTTTCCATAGAAAACGCCTTTTGATGTCGTTTCTATTACCATAATTTCCCTGAGAACGTTTTGTGATTGCTGATTAAAGGTTAATTCTCCATTCACAAGTTTTCTGATTAGTTGTGCCTGTTCCAATGGAGAGATCTTAATTGATTTTTTCCCTTCACGTGGTAACCAGAAGTCATCAATACCAGAAGAAATATCCTTATCACCATAATCGATGCTGATGATCCACTTTCTCATCCGTTCATTGCCGATTGTTCTGGCTAATATCTGATATGCCGGAACACATGAAACCTGAAAGGCTTCTTTTAACGACAGATCTCTGTTCCATGAGGGAATAGCGCGCGCAATGCTGTCCCATCGGTAAAAAGAATCTGCTGCAGAGTGAATGATCTGACATTCAACTCCAATGAGTGTATTCCAGATTTTAAATGTTGAACAGGGTGTGTATCGTGTTTTAATTGATACAGAATCGGGAGCAATGATTTCCCCGGATTTACAATTAACAAAAACGCATGTGATATCCTGTGTTGCGATAGTTTCTTTTATTGCGTCAAGTAGTGGTATTGTTTTCGAAAATGCATTGATACACAGGAATGATAGTAAAATTACTGTACATCGTATCATTGTTGTTATTAAAATTTTATTGTTTACAAATAACATTTCTAACATCTCCGACTTGTCATTAAAGTAGTATTTCGGTTATCGAACCCGGTTAAAAATACATCCAACCCCGATGCTTGTCACAATTAATCATGATTGTTTCAATAAATATCAAGCATTACTCAAAAAGTGCGCTTGCCACAAATTCCGCTTCGATGAGCGACCAGAAATCAACTGCGAGACCGCTGCGCACATATTCGTAGGGAAGCCAGCCATAGCCTTTATCACCCCACTCCTTACCCCATGAATTACGAATCAGCAGCGCACCAGTCTCCTTTCCGATTTTACGCTTGTCATCGTAGCCAACTGCAACAACCGCATGGCCGCCAATAAGCTGATCACCCCCTTCGGGAAAAGGAATATCAGGGAAACCGGGGTCAAATGAGATCGAATTGTAAACAGAAAATCCAAACATTGATGGCAGCTGGGCTGCAATTTTTTCCTTTACAGATTGAAGAAGTTTGCCGGTGGTAATACCTGATGGATCAAGCCGGTAATATTTCATCGCCTGGTAGTTCTGCGCAAAAGCATAGCAAAACGCTGATGGCTCCTCATTGAACTTTTCGATATCGTAAACCCAGTATTGTTCAGGGCAGATACCAAAAAGTACCATTGCTTTCATCGTTGTACGAAGATACGCGCCATCATCACCGGTCCAGCCAAGCAGATTCCTTGTTGCTTTGTAAAGAAATCTGCGGGAACCATCGATATGCTTCCGGAATGCATTTCGCTGATAGTATTCCATCAATCCGACGCCTGCATGAGCAGTACATGAGCCCAGTTCACCCTGATTTTTAATCGGTGAACATTTACTGCGAAGATCCACACTTGCAGGTAAAGCTTTTTTCGCAGCTTTTAATTTTGCTGATTTACTAATAATAGGGCTGATTTCCTCATGACTCTCATGCAAGTCACGGATATCGGGAAGGTCACGTTGCCATCCAAACGAGAATGTGTTTTCTGTAGACATGTTAGTCTTTCTGTTAATGTGGAAAGGATTGATGATAGTATACGTAAAGTAGATTCATAGCAGTATACTAATGTTAAAGA
>CAYMGX010000269.1:0-3149 GCA_964390065.1 uncultured Fibrobacter sp.
AAACGAGTAAAATTGCCTGGCGGTAACAACCGGTCATACGCAATTGCCGCGTGGAAGGGTTACTAATGTCAGTTCACTTAGCTATCTTTCGGGTTACCCGACAAGCGAACGCCCATGAATCGGCAACTGCGCATACCGGCGGACGTTTATCATTAAACTTGTCAGTAACAACGGATCCAAACGCAAAGAGACTCCTTACATTGTGGTTTTTGCACAATACACTTATTTTATCCATATTATCTGTCAAAAGCCTTTGCATAGCGTAGTTTTTTACAAATTTACAAATATCTCTGGTTTTTGGCAAATCTTTCTTTTGCAATGGGTTACAAACATGGCTGTTTATTTGTATTGTTAAGATCTTAAATACCTAATTGGTCTATAGGACTCTTTATCTTCGAAAGGTTGTTGTTTGCAATGTGCGTATATATTTCTGTTGTTTTTAAACTGCTGTGTCCTAAGAGCTTCTGTATGTATCGTACATCTGTGCCCGCCTCAAGCAGGTTGGTTGCAAATGTATGCCGCAACAAATGTACATTGCCCCGCTTTTCAATATGACTCTGCTTTTTCAACTTGTCGAAGATTTTCCATACACTTTCAGTACTGTATTGCTTACCCTGACCGCCTTCAAATAACCAATAAGTTGGCTTGTAATACTTTATATATTCATCCAAATGCTTTTCTGTGGTTTCTGCCAATATGCTTATCCTGTCTTTGTTACCCTTCCCGCTGTGAATGTGAATTATCTTACGCTCCATATCAATATCCTGCAGCCTCAGATTGATCAGTTCGCGCCGGCGCAAACCTGCCGAAAATATCAACGAAATAATACACCGGTGCTTTATGTTTTTTACTCCGGAAAAAATGGCCGAAAGCTCGTGACCGTTTAACACAACCGGTTCCGGCTTTCCAAACCTGGGCCGGGGCAAATCATATATCTCACGAGGCCTTCCCAATACTTTTTCATAGTAGTATTTGATGGCATTAACCAGCTGATTTTGAACAGACATCGAGATATTGTTTCGCTCAATTTCCCACAACAGATAATCCATTATTTCGTTTTTATTCACCTGGTTAATATCCCTGCCATTGAAGTGACTGAGAAAACGCTGAAACATGGATAAGTAACATTTGCAGGTAAACTGACTGACTCTTTTTAGTGAAAGCATCTGCTTGTATTTCTTCAAATAAGCTGACCCGTAAACACTTAAATGCACCCCGCTCTTTACATCCTTCTTCTTCGAAATACATTCGCTCCCTATGTTCTTAACCTTTATTGCACAGCCCTGCTCAACGAAATATCCCGTAACCATTGTGTAATTTTCATTATTGCCAGGTATTGCCCAATCACCTGTTTTAAATACATGAAAAGCGTTTTCTATTTTCATAATCCTGTCAATCCAATCTGCCTTTGCTCCACGCGGAAAATGTAAATAAGTAACTTTCTTTTGTATGTTGTTTGTTATCTGTACATCAGCACTTTGCTCAGGCGACTGATTAAAAAAATCCCTGCTGTCTACCCAGGCAATCCCCCTGAAGCGGTCAAATATTTCCTTCAGATTCCCAGGTGTGTTTTTCACATAAATCCACTTGTTCACTTCACACCATCGCCTTCCAGTTAGCTGCTTTACAATTGACTTGTAAGGTTCGGTCATGGGAAATGAAATGGCAATCATGGCTCCTTCAGAGGTTTCATAACGATGCAGCCTTATGATATCTTTTACCATCTTTTTTAGCATAAACCAGATGCAAAAAATCAGGATAATGACTAAATTGCATTGAGGGTAAAATTAGTTGATAAAAGGGTAGGGAAGTGGTAGTTATGAAAAGATAAGCCTCTCGTAAACGTGTAAGAAAGTTTAAACGTGTAAAAAAAATTAAACGGTTAATTGAACCAAGGTCGTTTTAAAAAAACTACAGCTATGAATGGACAAAAATGCTTGCAATGTGAAAAAGTCATTGTAGGCAGGTCAGATAAAAAGTTTTGTTCCGAAACATGCCGCTCAAAATATTACTATTCAGCGAATAAGGAGTATAACTTTCTGAAATCTAAAGTACATGAATTGCTGCGCAGAAATCGTGATATTCTGGCCGAACTGAATCCATCGGGGAAATGCACCGTTGATGTCAGAGAATTGCGGAACCGCAAGTTCAATTTCAACTTTTTCACCACCATTTACCGTACAAATAGCGGGAATGTTTACTGGTTTTGTTACGATTACGGATTCCGCAAGTTGGAAAAAGGCAAGTCGTATCAACTTGTTAAATGGCAAAATTACATGGAAAAATATACGTTGATGAAAATTGACAATGCATGAGCTGATTCAAATTCGAAAGACACCATTCCATTAACTTTTTTGCACACTTCGTGCCATTCAATCCCATTTTGTACTCGCTTCTGAAATATCAACATCCTCTTTTCCGCTCCCTTACTCAATTACAAAAACCGGCTCTTGCACCCGGTCTTAACCCATTCAGAACTTGCCTTTTTATGAGATAGAACAACTTTCTTGCTGATTTCTTTTCCTAAAATTATAAATTACTTTCATTGTTCCTGCTTTTTATGGATAAATTTTAGTTGTTTTTTTGAACAGGGGGCGAGTAAAGTGACAAGTGACAAGTGACAAGTGACAAGTGACAAGGGACAGGCAGTGGCAGTGGCAGTGGCAGCAGGCAGGTTCGCAATGACTGATGGTACGCTCCGCTCACAATGGCACATGGAAGATCAGGCAGTCGAGACTGTGATTACAATGTAACTTTTTGAAGGTTTCCCATGTAAATATATTGTCCAAAATCTATATTTGAACCTGAAGCTAATTCATGTCACTTATAAACATCCTTATGAAATCTGCTCTCACTCCTTGCCTGGCTTTCCTGTTAATCATCAGCATCCCTCTTTTTGCCGGCGTTTCTGCAGAAAAGCCTGCCGATAGCGATGCATTAATACTGAAAGCCAATCAACTGCATGACAGCGGCTATTACCAACCTGCCGTTGACCTGCTTAAACAGGTGTCGCTGGTTGATCCCAATTACCCCTGGGCCTGTTATGAGATGGCATTGAACTTTTACCACACCAAAAGCAACGAGCTTGCCCTTGAGAAATGCCGCGAAGCTGAGTTTCTGGGCTATGACCACCCCTACCTGTACAGCAT
>CAYMGX010000270.1:0-3145 GCA_964390065.1 uncultured Fibrobacter sp.
ATTCTTCTTCCCCCTCTCCATTTACTAATGGAGAGGGGGACCGAGGGGGTGAGGCAATATGCGAATAGCTAATTTTTATACACGTTTTTTTTGCTGTCACACAATAAATAGTCAAGGATGCTGCGAAGCTCTTTCTTTATTTCAACAAGTTCTGCAGGGAACATTGCAGGTGGAAAATCGAGCTGGTCTGAACTCTCCTTGGGGGGCTCATTGACAAGCTCTGTAGTCACTGTACCGGAATGTTCAGGGGTATCATCATCTGGTTCAATAGCGGTTTTACTTTCCAGAAGTTTTTTCTTAGCACCGGTGATAGTGAATTTTTCTTCGTAGAGCAGATGCTTGATATAGTTGATTATGTCAATATCTTTTTCACGGTATGCTCTGTTACCCGCACGGTTTTTTTTAGGTTTCAGTTGAGGAAATTCACTTTCCCAGTACCGCAATACATGCTGTTCAAGTGCTGTCATTGAGCAGACTTCACTGATTGAGTAATAGAGTTTTTTTGGTATCATAATAAATCCCCGTGACATGTGACTCGTAACAAGTGACAAGTGGAGACAAAGAAACCGTTCTACCGGTCACCCGTTATGTGTCACTCGTCACATCTTCCTCACCACCACTCCGGTTTTACATCACGGATCATAAGATCCCGTGCGGCGGCTTTTACGTTTTTACCCTCGAAGAGTGTTTTGTACACTTCCTGGGTAATCGGCATTTCTATTTCAAGTTTTCTTGATAACTCATAAACCGATTTTGTTGTTGTCACACCTTCTGCAACCATAGTCATTTTAGCAAGAGCTTCATCGAGTGAAAGCCCGGCTGCAATAAGTTCACCAAAGTGACGATTCCGGCTGTGTTTACTGATACAGGTAGTGATCAGATCACCAATACCCGCAAGGCCGCTGAATGTCTCAATCTTTGCACCCATCTTTTTCCCAAGGCGCATCATCTCTGCGATACCACGGGTCAGAAGTGCACCCTTGGTATTATCACCAAGCCCGAGCCCGTCACAGATGCCTGCAGCAAGTGCAATAACATTTTTCACACTGCTGCTGAGTTCCACACCTCTGATATCTGTATTAGTATAAATTCTGAATGCGTCTGTTGTAAACTCTGACTGCACTTTTTCTGCAAGTTTGAGATTTTCTGATGCTGCCACTATTGTTGTTGGAATATCACGAGAGACCTCTTCGGCATGTGATGGGCCACTGAGAACGAGTACTTTATCCGTAGTTAATCCGGGAATCTCTTCCAGAAGCACGTCGGTCATGAGTTTCAGTGTACCGATTTCGATTCCCTTTGCGACAATCACCCAGCCTTCTACATTGTCAATAGCTTCTTTAGATGTTTTGGCAACGACGCTTTTCATGGTTGCACGCATTGTCTGGGATGGAACCGCGCAAATCACCATTTGCCCGAATGCTACTGTTGATGCAATATCGGTGCTGATAACGATATCTTCAGGTAAATGAATGCCGGGAAGCTTAACCGGGTGCTCACGCTTTTCAGACAGCATTGATGCATCACGGGCGTTAAATTCCCACATGTTGATTTTATGGCCTTTTTTATGAAGCAATACAGCAAGTGCGATTGCCCAGCTTCCTGCTCCCAATATTCCTATGTTCAAATTGCCTCCTTGTAAATTAATCTGCTCCTGATTGCTCCGGATTAAATCCTTTGCCTTTTTTTCTGCCTTTGCCGATAGGCTTGAACTCAAGTACTACCGGACACCCCATAAAATCGTAGGTTTCGTGGATTTTGCGCAGCAGATATCGTGTGTATGATGGTGCGATCTCATCAGGATTGGTGACAAAAAAACGAAAAAATGGAAAGTACGCTTCAACCTGTTTGGCTCCGAGGAATCGAACCGGATCACCCGGGATTGCCGGATGTGGATGAACTCTGGTCCATGCAAAAACATTATCTTCAAATTCTGATGCACCAAGGCGTACACCCATGCGTGCCTTGACTTCAAGGGCAGTATCAATAATCACTGTTGCACGCTGGCCGGTGAGTGCTGATATTGACACCATCGGAATTGTCTTGAGTTCAGCATACTGTCTGCGTGTTTCGGCTGCAAGAACATCAAAAGTTTTATGATCCTTTTCCATAATATCCCACTTGTTCCAAACAAGGATCACACCTTTACGGATCTCAAGTATTTTTCTAAGGATACGAAGATCCTGCACACCGATCCCCTGGGTAACATCAATGATAAGTGCACAGATATCGCAGCGTTCAATGCTTTCAAGCGCGCGCAGATTTGAATAGTATTCAACATCGTGTTTGACATGTGATTTCTTGCGTAGTCCGGCAGTGTCAATTAACACGATACGCTTGTCGTTATGAATCATTTCGCTGTCGATGGCATCACGGGTGGTTCCCGGTGTGCTGTCGACGATCATACGGTTCTGGCGAAGCAGGCGGTTTGTCAGTGATGATTTCCCGGCGTTGGGACGACCGATAATTGCAAGTTTGAGTGCCGGCGCATCTTTGTGGTCATGTTTATTATCTTTTTGTGAACGTTCAATAACAATAGCAACCTTGTCAAGCATATCACCGATACCGATTCCGTGAAGTGCCGAGATTGCCGATGGTTCACCGAGACCAAGTGCACGGAAGGTATCGAGATCAAACGATGTCGAGCGTGATTCAGCTTTGTTGACAACAAGAATTACTTTGTCGGACGACGTCCTGCGGATCTGCTTTGCTATAAGGAGATCAAGGTCGGTCATCCCGGTAAGTGCATCAACAATAAAAAGTATTGCCGCAGACTCCTTTACTGCAATCCGGACCTGCTCATGAATTGCTTCCGGAAGCCCGGTGTGAACATCAGGTAGCATTCCACCGGTATCAACCAGCATGAAATCAAGTCCCTGCCATGATGCCGCAAAGTAGTTGCGGTCCCGGGTCACCCCCGGCATGTCATCAACAACTGCGATGCGTTTTCCGATGATACGATTGAACAGACTGGATTTCCCGACATTAGGGCGACCTATTACCGAGACAATCGGAGATGTATGAGCCGTAAGTACCTCCTTGAAATAATCCGCGCTCCGGACTAAAAACACTACGGAGCAGGATCAATCGTGCCGCACGCAGGTTCAGTGAAAGTTCACAGAAAGTGATCAAAATAAATAACTTA
>CAYMGX010000271.1:0-3122 GCA_964390065.1 uncultured Fibrobacter sp.
TCTAAAGCAGGGAGATCCGTCCGATACGTTGACAATTTATAAAGCGACACTTGATGGCTCCGGGTACAGTACCGGTGGTGTTGACAGTGTGAAGTATTATCTGAAAGATTCATCACTGATTCGTAATGCAAACACGGTTACAACAGAGCTTGCAAATGATGTGCACGCGTTGCAGTTCAGACTTGGACGGTTATCAAAGGACAGCTTGTTATTCAGGGCTGATACGTTCAGTATAAGTAATTGGACACGTGATGGCATTGCATCTTCAACCGATATTGTTGGCACAGATATGAAAATTACATACAGTGGTGCAGGATCCGGTACAGTGACATCCAAAATCCCTTTTAGTGTTTCCAATGCGTCAAGGTTACGAATCGTTTTTACACTTAGTAACGGCAGTGATGTCGAAAGCAATATTGACTCGCTGAAATGGTCTGTGTTTAACAGTTCGGGAACGGAAGTTGCATATGACTATTTCAAGCCGGGTATCACTAGCGGTAAATTAGTAGTAACCTGTAAGACATCAGTACCTGCCGCTAAAATCCGTTTTTCAGCCAAATGTAAAGGTACGGCATCACTCACACTGCAACTTATAGAGGTCAGGACCGCGGATATCGGAGCAATCGCCTGGAGTGATACTGTTGCAGTAAACGAGAAGAAAAACGTAAAGGCACTGCGAATCTACACGCTTCAGCGTAGTTCATCAAAGGCAGAATCGTATGCAAGTGGTACTATTCCTATTGCAAATATAACACGTAACCGATCAACCGATTTCGCATGGCGTTTACTCAATGAAACAGTAGAGATTCCTAACAACGGGTTGTTTTAATATGAAAACGGAATTGCACAGTGTTTATAGGTCAGATGAAAAAGGCGTTGCTATTTTTGTAACTCTGATACTGCTGTTTATTGTAACCATTGCCGGGGTGACAATTCTTGCGGTTGCCGGCCGCGACAGGATTGCATCAAGCGACATGTCAGCAGTACGGGGTGTTGCAGAGGCTGCAAATACTGCACTTGACGCATGTGAAAATCAGCTTTCACAGAAATCCCCGTTAATGCTATCGGTGCTTAATAAGTATCTAAATGATAAATCATACCGGTGGTTTTTTTCGACCGATTCGATGAGTGCAAATAAAGAGAAAAAAATATCATTGGGTAATGGTTACTCCTATTCCGCAGAAATAATGGCCTATGATACGGCTAGCAATGTACTGCAGGTCCGGGGTATTGGGTACGGGCGTTCTGATGAGCGTAAAAGTGTGGTTGCACAGTACCGGCTTAGTGGTATTCAAAAAATTGTTGGTGGTGAAATTCCAAAATACGCATTATATCTCGCAGGAAGAGGCCGAAATTTCGATATTCCGATTGAAGTTAGCGGTAATGTTTATATAGGACTGGATTTTCACTTTAATAACAATGCTGATGATTCTAAAATCCATGGTTTTCTGAAAACCGGAGTAGGCGCATTAAGTGGAATTGACACAACGAGTGGAATCGATGCATTGAATTTGTCAATTGACAGCGGTGTATATGTCGGGACCGGGTTAGCGATGAACAATGATCCATTCACATGCAGTAGCAGACTGGGAATTGAAGGCAATCTGTGGTTAAATTCTAAGTTGACAGTTAAGAGCGATGGCTGGTTTAATGGATCAATAATGAATGTTGGTTCGGGTGTAATTGATATGAGCGGAAATATAATTCATCACAGCGGAAATATTCCGATGAGCCGTGTAATAAATGAAAGCAAAGCAGATACCCTGAAACCAAAGATACCTGATATTGCACAGAAAATTGGCGTAGGTAACACAAATGATAGTTCATGGGGATTAAATACAACGGGGCTTAGGGATATAGCATACCCATTACCCTTGGGCATTGATGCTGCGTCATTGACGGATATGTATAATTTGTGTGACCCGGCGCGAAAGAAAAACGGATATATGGTTGTGCATGATTCAGCAGGGTCTGTTGGAATAAATAATAGTAGTTATACATTTAGTGGTAAAGTGATTTTTTTATTACAAAGAGGTCTTAATATAAATGGTAATTTCTTTGATATGACCTCTGATTCACGAATTCTGATAATTGCCACTGGTGGAGCGGTAATAAACAGTTTTGGCGGTTACCATTCCAGATCATTTAATGGTCTGGTTTATCTTAGGGATTCTGCTTTTATGCAAATGCAGGTATATGGAACCTATTCGATAAATGGAGCAATCCACCTTGCTGATGCGAGATGTAAATGGCAAATGAACAATTCTACGTATCATTTACCATCACTTGTAAAGTTTAATTTTAATGCATCAATGTTAAGGGACTTCGTATCGATGGGAATTATAACAATACCGACACCGGGTGGTGCGACTCCATCGGCTACACAGAACCCATTAGTACTGACTGATTTTAAAATACGTCCGGAACTGCTCAGCGTTTCATATTGACAAGGTGATCTACTTTATAATACATTACCTGTATGCGAAAAAAGAGTGCGCTTCTTGTAACGTGTGAACATGGCGGGAATACAGTCCCGTCTGAGTACAGATATTTGTTTGACAATTTGGACATTCTTACCACACACCGTGGGTATGATCCCGGGGCGCTGTCACTTGTAAAGAAAATTGCTGCATGCAACCACTGTGATATACAGTATGAAACAATAAGCAGACTGCTTATTGATCAGAACCGTTCAGTCGGGCATGCATCACTGTTTTCCCGCTACTCTCAGCAGTTATCACCGCAGGAACGTGAGTTATTGCTTGTCAGATACTACCATCCGTATCATCAAAAAATCATATCCATGATTCATGGTAATCTCTCTGCAAAACGATTCACAATTCATCTGTCACTACATACCTTTACACCTGTTCTTGACAATGTGGTTCGAAATGCGGATGTGGGGCTTTTGTATGATCCGTCAAGAGACGCCGAGTGTCGCACTGCCGAATGGCTGAAGAGAATGATTACGGAACAAATACATGGAATCAGGGTGCGCCGGAACTATCCGTACAAGGGTATCAGTGACGGGCTTACCGCGTGGCTTAGAAAAAAGTATAGTTATGCTGTTTATTGCGGTATAGAAATAGAGATTAATCAGAAACACTATATGGAAAAAACCG
>CAYMGX010000272.1:0-1185 GCA_964390065.1 uncultured Fibrobacter sp.
ACAAACGCGACACAAAAACCAACAAGCCAAAGCTTACGGTAAAAGAGAAAAAAGAGAAGAAAAAAGAAAAAGAAGCAACAAAAGCATAATAACAAGAAGGCAGATCAAATGATCTGCCTTCTTGTTATCGTATTAGCCCGCTTGAATTGGTGACTCCCAGTGAATCGTAAATCTGAAGCGTGGCTTTTGATTTGTTTAATGTATAGAAGTGTATTCCCTTAACGCCATTGTCAATAAGATCTCTTACCTGTTCGGTTGCCCAATGAATACCGACTTTTTCGAAGTGTTCATCCGATTCGGCTCTATAAAGTGCTCTAAGAAGAGGTGCAGGATAGCGGGTTCCCAGAGCGAGGTCTGCCATGCGGGTCATTCCCTTACGTGTTGTGATCGGCATTATACCGGCAAGAATCGGGATTTTAATTCCTGCGATCTGGCAGCGTTCACAGAAATCGTAAAAATCCCTGTTGTCAAAAAACAGTTGTGTGCAGATATAATCAGCACCTTCATCAACCTTGGCTTTTAAGTAATCTATTTCTGTCAACCGGTTGGGCGTCTCCGGATGACCTTCAGGGAAGCCGGCAACACCGATACCCATATGAGGAAAATGCTTTTTGATATATGCGACAAGCCCGGCGGCGTTTGTAAATCCGTCCGGGTGATGTACTGGTGATATGATTCCTTTGGGAGGATCTCCACGGAGTACCATAATATTTGATATGTTATTTTTATCATAATCAGAGAGAATTGCATGAACCTTCTCTTTTGATGCACCGATACAGGTGAGGTGTGACACTACGGTGAGTTTCGTCTCATTCTGAAGTCGTATCACCAGATCATGTGTCAATTCCTGCGTTGATCCTCCCGCACCATACGTAACACTCACATAAGCAGGTTCCAATGGAATCAGTTCACTTATTGATGTAAACAGCAGGTTGGATGCAAGCTGATCTTTCGGAGGAAAAAACTCAAAACTGAATGATATCCGGTTTTTCTTAAGAATTTCTGAGATGTGCATTGATACTCCTGATTTTTATGTTCGTACCTAACCCTCATGAATCAGGTTTTTAATTTTATGTAAAATATATCAGGGGATGAGAGGGAGGCAGTAGTCTGTTGGTGGAGCAAGTAGCAAGTAGCAAGTAGCAAGTAGCAAGTAGGATGTAGCAAGTAGGATGTAGCAAGTAG
>CAYMGX010000272.1:1285-3089 GCA_964390065.1 uncultured Fibrobacter sp.
GATGTAGGATGTAGGATGTAGGATGTAGGATGTAGGATGTAGGATGTAGGATGTAGGATGTACCTGCGTTTTTTTGACCGTCAATGGGACATTGGTATACCCTCCGGCTCCCCTCTCCTATGGGAGAGGGGCTGGGGGTGGTCTCTTTCGTCAAATCATCGTCCGATACCAATAGTTCCGGCAATGCTGCTATTAACGAATTTTGATGGATTCAGTTTAACAGATTCTCCATAGTATTCAAGAGCAATAGTTA
This sequence comes from uncultured Fibrobacter sp., assembly GCA_964390065.1. GTDB lineage: Bacteria > Fibrobacterota > Chitinivibrionia > Chitinivibrionales > Chitinispirillaceae > JAAZBG01. Next base: position 1,539 of record CAYMGX010000272.1, read on the forward strand.
CTCTGTAAACACCAGGCGCAACTGCCATTCCTTTTTTATTTGACCCATTCCAGTAGACATTTACATCATACTTTGTCGAATAGCTGAGAAGCGCAGCATTGGGTATCGTTCGCAGAATGTCTTCAGACTCATCGATGGCAACCATATTGCCGACAAGGTCGTGAATCTTGATTTTACATCTTACACGTACATCTGTTTCTGATCTGTCCGGCAGTACAATCTGGAACGACATTACTGTCCCGGCTTTATCATTACGAATCCATTGAAGTGCATTGGGTTCATGCGCTACAATCAGTTTTCCCGGTTTAACACGATTAAAAATCGGTTGTGATGGATTCGGAACCGATCTTACAAGTACCGGCAGATTGTTGATAATCAGAACGTTCACTTTCACGTTGCCTTTAACCGGAATATTACCATTGACAATTGAGCTTGTATCCCTGACTCTTGGAATTGAATCATTGATACTTACAAAATGTTTTGATGATAAATCAGCACCATTTGATGTCGTAAACGAGATCTGTGTACCATCACTGCTGATTCCCCTGAGATTATTGATTCCTGCAAGCAGACTGTCAACCTTGACATAGTTACCATTTGAATCTGCTTCCCATACATACAGAATTTTTGATGCAGTATCAGAAATACTCAGCGACTGACCATCCGACGTGCGTACGATCGGCTCACTGAATTTAATCGTAACAACATCCTTTGTGCGGTCATCAATATCCTTGATCTCCTTGGTAACAGAGAAGATAACCGGTCCGGCTCCATCTTTTGCAGCAACATCTGTTGCGGCTGCAATCTGCAGCGTAGTGGATTCGCCAAAGGTGATAAGCGGGAGCCAGTTGGTTTGCGGCTGCTCCGGTTTTATCTCCTTGAATGAGAACCGCCATACTGAATCAGTCAGATTTCCGGCAGGCGGGAAAATGCTGTCGATGAAGAACACCGTTCCATCATCTTTACGGACAAACATATTTTCAAACAGGAATCCTTCCGGAAGTGTAATTGCCTTTGAGAATGTAACATCAATGGCATCAAGTAAACCGTTACCATTGAGATCCCGCGTGAGTGCATTTTTAATGGAGACCATTGGTGCTACAACAGAGACAACGATACCGCCATTAATCAACGGATTGACAATGGAGGTTGCTGTCAGCGAACCGGTTGCGTTATCGACCGCACTTGTTGCGCTGTAGTAGATACGGCTGACATTGTTAGGCCTGTTGATTGGCGGCAGTGCCGGATCAACAGTCCAGTTGCTGGTTACTGCGTCCTTGATTCTGTTTCCGAATTCGTCATATCCCATAGCAATTATCTCAATGTTTTCATCAAGGTAGGTTAGTTTCAGAGTATCACCAATCGGCTTGCCGCCACGTTCAAGAACGATGGCCGATAATGGTCCTGGCAAAAGTACAAATGGTGTTGATGTACCTTTTAATCCACCAAGATCAACCGTTATCTGATGCGAACTGTCGGTTACGACGTTGTAAAGTGTTGTTGTCACGGTATCAACACTGTTTGAAAAACATTGCGTTTTAGCAAGATCCG
>CAYMGX010000273.1:0-3074 GCA_964390065.1 uncultured Fibrobacter sp.
ATAATGGTATTTTAATATAAAATCACCTGTGTAACAATTCCCGTTTATACTTTTTTAGAAATACCGGATCGATATTTAACATAACAGTAAATCGGGAGGTAAACAAAATGAGTAAGATTCTTGTCTGTTTATGCGCGTTATCTGAAATTTTTGCAATTGTTATCATGTCGGGCTGTAGTAATATAGAGCCGAATGCGCCTTACGGTTTTGGTGTCTGGGATAATAATTGTAACGGAATTGCAGTTGCAGTTAATCAAAGTGATTGGGATAGCGGCTTATTTATGAACCATGAAGTTAATGAGCGGTATGATCTCTATCTTTGCGATACAGCAGGGAAGAAAATAAAAACGGTGTTTGAGTCGCGCACAATCGATGGCAATCCGGCGTGGATTGATTCCATGGATTATGATATCTCTCAAGGTTATCTTATTGTATATTCAACAATGTATGGCACAGGTAATTACAGGAGAGAAAAAGTTGATATCTCAACATTAACAATTGTTGAATCAGGGACATTTCTCAATACTGCAATTCGTCACAGTATCGATACCCGTACATGTAACAATAAAAAAATTTTTTGGGATCATTCAAACGGCTGGATTGAACTGCATTAGTTATACATTGTCTTCATTTTCAGGTTGTGGAATAGTAATCCCAGAAAAGTCAATTATAATTTCGCTGATACGTGAGCGGCTCATTTTCCGGATCTCAAATACAATACCATTGAGGATGATCTTGCTTTCGATTTTAACCGGCTTATTCGACATATCCAGAATCCATTGACACAATGTTTTGTTGGCTTCCGGAATTGTATTGCCAAGACGTTCCCGTAGTGTCAACAAATTAACTCCACCACCAGCCAAAAGTCTTGTTTCGTTTATCTCATAGAGGTACTCCGGAAGGACATCGTATTCGTCCATGATATCACCAACGATTGTTTCGAGTATATTTTCCATGGTAACAAGACCGGTATCCTGGCCTTGCTCGTTTTTTACCATTGCTATATGTTGATGTGTTCTGATAAGGTTTTTTAGTACGTCGGTGACCTTTTCCTTGTGGTTGACAGACGCTATCGGACGTTTAATCCCTTCGAGTGTAGGGGAGAGTGGATTAAGACGAAGTGTATTGACAATATCCTTAAAATTGACATAGCCGATAACCTGTCCGTTTTTTGAGCTGTCAATAAGCGGGTATCTGGTATGGTGATGCACATGGGCTGCAATAAGCGCATCTGCAGGACTCATTTCAGTTGTCAGTGTACGCATATCATTCTTCTGCACCATGATATCTTTAACAAGTAGTTTGCGGGTACTGATTGCATTCTTTATGATTTTTTCCTGTAGTGGGTCGATCTTGTTTTTTATTGTCGCAATTTTAGCAATACCCAGGATTTCTTTGATAGGATCACTCTCTTCATCAATACCACCGGTCTTAATATGAAGAATATTCATAATCAATTTTGTTGACCAACTGAGAAATGAGACTATCGATCCCATAACGTGAGCAAAAACGCTGATCGGCCTGATCAATGCAAGAATGAATTTTTCAGGATCGCGAAGTGCGATAGATTTCGGGACAAGTTCACCAAAAACAATTGAAAAATAAGTGACAACTGTAACAACAACCACTAATGCAATCGAATGAGAGTACTTGCTTAAGAAGGAAATTTTATCGATTACGTTCGCAAAGTCTTCTGCGAGAGCAACTCCACTAAATGTACCGGATACAATACCTATAAGTGTGATTCCAACCTGAATTACCGATAGGAATCTATCAGGTGCATCCATCATTTTTAAAACAAGCGCAGCACTCTTATGCCCCTGACTTTCTGATGATTCAATAGATTCACGTCTGGATGAGACAAAAGCGATTTCTGCCAGAGCAAAAAAACCATTTATAGCTATCAAAAGGATGAGAATTACTAATTCCATGAATATCCTGTCAGTAAGATTTCAGCTTTACAAATAAATTTATACCGTACCACTAAATTTACCACATTTCAATAGGGAAACACAAGAAAGAAAAAAATATCAGATAATAGTATCATGTTTTAAAACCTGATCGTAAGCAATTGGAATAAATAAAAATTCACTTTTGTAGTATGTTTGTAAATATTTAATTATATACTGCGAAATGCTATTAATTAATTGCAATAAAATAAAAAAACATGTAGTTTCTTGATGTCTCAAATAGATAGAATGGTGTATAATGAATCCGATGCTTCCGGGTTTATTTGTTGTAAAAGGTAAAGAGGCTCAACATTAAGGGATAGGCCGCGCTGGGTAGTTTCAGAAGGATTTGTGTGTGTCTCCGATCATAAAAAAGATTGCTTCCTTGTTGCTCAAAATTGAGCATAAGGTTAAGCAGCTCCTTACGCTTCGTGCATCAAAACATGAGATTGCGCTTGGAATTGCTATTGGTGTATTTGTTGGCGTTTTTCCAACGTTTGGGGCAGGTGCATTGCTGCTTGCATTGCTGGCACCTTTTTTTAAATTTAATATTACTGCTGCTATTATCGGGACCTTTGTAGCGAATCCTTTAACGTCGCTTTTCTGGATATCGCTTTCCTGTTCTGTTGTTGGAATCGATTATTCGACAGTCAAAAATTCAATAGAGTTGATTCGCCATCTGGAGTTCGCGAAATTTCTGGGAAGTGTCAGTGTTGCTGTCGGGTTGTATTTCATTGGAAATGTTATAGTTTCCACTGCTTCAGGATTATTATCCTATGCAATTGCCCGTCTCTCTTTGCAATTCTATTTCCATCGAAAAAAGCAAAAATTAATAAAAGCCGCAACAGAATCAGATAAGAACGGCTCGTGATTCCTGTTGATTTTTTCAAACATTAGTTTATTGCTGATAATTTACTGAATTATCCCTTCAAGACATTATAAAAAGAGATCTCTGCGAGATATTTGATCGTTGTTTTAACGAATCACAGATTGTTGATTACAAAAATGTGATGCAGATTATACTTTAGAAAAATCTTGACACCTCTTCTAATTCCGGTTAAGATTAGTATATGAAAGACCAAACGTTTTAATTTCTACCTCCTTCTTCTTAAATGGCACGAAGAG
>CAYMGX010000274.1:0-3036 GCA_964390065.1 uncultured Fibrobacter sp.
AAACCAAACAGTCCTGGAAAGATGTATGGTGCAGCATGTGCTGGTATTGCTATACAAAGTGGTGCTTTATTTGACTTGCTGACTATAAATCCTTCATCGGAAAGAAATTTCACAACTCTGCGTGCAGTCCTTTCTTCAAGACCTAATAGTGCAGGAATCTCACCCCTTTCAATTGAACCACGGTAAACCAACTGGTGTAATAGGTGAGTTGCTTCTTTACGAAAATGTGAATCACGATCACTATTTCCGTTTCTGTCGGGTAACAATCCATTTTGTCGCATTTCTCCATAGCTTTTTATCCGCTTTGCGAGTGAATCGATCTCAAGCATCTTTCGCATATACATAATCTGATCCAGACAAGTATTCAGGAAAAACCTTGAAAAATCTACAAGTGCAATGGATGAAAGTGCAACATGACCATTATAATCATTGATTCGAGGAGAATCTGCATGTGCAAGCAGGTTCAGATATTCTGCTCTTTTACGCGCAAGACCTCTTGATGCAGTCCAGAGGCCATAAGATCCGGTATCCAATTTCATCAAAGATGCATCTGTCATAAGCCGTACAACACGCCCGTTTCCATCACCAAAAGGGTGTACCCACAAGACCCGGTGGTGAGCAGCTGCAATAGCACATAGCGCATCACTACCTTTTAGTGAACGAAGATTGTACACTTCATTCAACCGAGCGAGGTATGTTGGAATATCTGTAAATGCTGGTGGCTTGTGATGTCCAACATAAACATCAAAATGTCGTAATTCTCCCGGAATAACCTCCATAGTCTTACCAGTATGAGGATTTGATACAATACGAAATTCCGCTGGTAAACGTTTATAAAACTCGGTATGGATCCAGCATAAAAACTCTTTTGAAACAATAGGAATTTCCGGGTTGATTGCTATTTGTCGTTCAATCTCCATCTGGACTTCAATATGTGCACGAGCCTCCATTTGCAGGTCCCGTTTTTTGCTATCCTCGGCAAACTCAGATTTCATTGCTTTTTCGATATCGACCGGGCGGGTATCATGGTCTTCGATGAGATTTGAATAGTAGCAATTGACTGTCCGCAGCAGGTTCGCTACAGCTTTTACTGTTTCGGGATGAAGGCTACGTCCTATTTGTCTTGTCTGTTCTAAAACAGCATCAGCAATCGCCTGAAGTTCTGTATTTGAAACGATCAATGGTTCTATTGAATGCATTTATACCTTGTCAATTTTATGACCGGTTTGTTTTCCGGTAGTTAATTTAAAAATATCTGATAATTCAATGCATTAAAATAATAAATATATTCAATACTTCAAAATAATGTCCGCATTTTTGTCCGGTTATTTTTTACAATGGTTTGTAGAGGTTTTGGTGTGAGGCCCAGTCAATGGCAGAGTCAAACATATCTATTGAATTGCGATTCCTGCCGATTATTCATTAAAACACTTTTCCCTTGCTCGACTATTCGAATAATTTATTTTTTCAAATAAAATACAAACCTGGCTGAAATACAATGATCCAGAAACCCACTTCGAAATAAAAAACAGCAGCAACTTGACGCAGAGGAGAATGCTTGAAACCGGTAAAAAAGACAGAAAAAACGATATCAAACCCATTTCTTGATTTAACCTGGAAGGATATTCAGGATTGGGTAGGTAGCAAAATTCTTTCTCGTGGCAAGTCGTATCAGCAATCAGGCTGTGTTGAAGACCTGGCGATAACAAAGAAAAATCAGCTTGTGGCATGGGTGGATGGGGCAGTCAGGTATGCGACTATGGTATCGGTCAATCGAGATACTCTTTCATCTTCGTGCACCTGCCCGTATGGAGTGGATTGTAAGCATGGGGTTGCTGTGGTTATCGAATATCTGGAAATGCTGAAAAAGAAAACTATTATTCCAATTATCACTGCGAAAGACAAGCGACCGGCACTGATCAAAGAAGGTAAAACTGCCTGGCCCGAAGAATCAGATGATGAATGGAATGATGATTACAATAGTGACATAGAAGAAGAAATTGACACAACAAAAAAGAAGAAAAAGGGAAAACCATCCGCCCCGGTTGATGAATTTCTTCAGGGAAAAAACCGGGAGGAACTACTCGAAATTATCAAAAATATCGCTGCATCAAAACCTGATGTTGGATTGGAGCTTACATTCAAAGCCAAACTATTATCACCATCAGTAGCAGCACAGGTAAAAACTGTTAGTAAAGAGATCGACAACGCAGCAGGTGAGCCTGGATGGAGTAATCACTGGAATCATTCCGGATACATTCCGGATTATTCAAGGGTAAAGGAAGGGTTGCAGAAATTATCTGATGTTGGCAAATACGATGAAATTGTCTCGCTTGGAAAAAAACTTTACACAAAAGGAATGGAACAGGCGGGACAGAGCAATGATGAGGGTGAAACTATCGAGGAAATATGCGATGTGCTTGCAATTGTCTTTGATGCCTTGAAAAAATGTTCGCTTACCAATGTTGACAAAATAGAACAGGCATTTGATTGGGAGATGGCGGATGAATATTCAATGGCAGAAGGACTTGAAGTTTTCTGGAAAAAGAAATTCAGTAAGGGCGACTGGAGTACCGTTGCTGACCACCTTTTACTTAGACTTAAAGACTACTCCCCTAAAAACGACAAATCGGAATTCAGCCGTGATTACCATCGTGATAAATTGACTGACTGTATTATCAAAGCGCTCGAACATGCAGGCAGGTCGAAGGAAAAAGTCAAATTGTGCATTCGTGAAGCACCTATAACGAAAAGTTATGATCGGCTTGTAACGGTACTCAGAGAAGCCGGAAGAACAGATGATGCTGAAAAATGGATCCAAAAGGGAATAATGGCAACACAGCAAAATTTTCCGGGTATGGCTTCAGGGCTCCGTAGACAGCTCCTTGAGATCTGTTCAGAAAAGGGTGATCGATCATTTTGTGCTGCTATAAAAGCAGATGAATTCTTTGAAAGTCCGTCTCTGTCCGGTTACAAGGATCTGAAGAAAGCATGCGAAAAAGCTAAGCTTTGGCTGCAGGTTCGACCTGCAATTAT
>CAYMGX010000275.1:0-3031 GCA_964390065.1 uncultured Fibrobacter sp.
TTCACGAATCGACATTACAATACATCAGGTCATGCCCATGAATTAACATATTCCTGTTACAGGCGTGCTGCTTATTTCAATGATCCTATTGCCTGTAGAATATTCATTGACTCTGTGAGAAGAGCACAATTAAAATTAAATTTTCATCTCTGGGCGTATGTAATTATGCTTAATCATGTTCATTTGCTCATCTGGCCGTGTAATCCGGAATATGACATTGGGAAAATATTGCAGGCGATCAATGGTGTGATGTCAAGAAGATACTCCCGATTATTACGACGGATAAACCCTTCATTACATTCCACTTTTTTCGAAAAAGATAGCAAAAATCATGGTTTCAGGTTCTGGCAACGTGGAGGTGGATTCGACAGAAACCTGTTTAACGACAAAGCGATTTATGATAGTATCCGATATATTGAAAACAATCCGGTTCGATCGAAGATTGTACCGGCTGCGGAACAATACAACTGGTCCAGTGCAAGGCATGTTTTGAATCCAGAGAAATTCAGACCTGAAATCAACAGGGGATCTGTTCCTGTAAGAATGGTGGACAGGTATTGAGACTGAGTTCCATCTATTGAATCCCTGCACTGAAGTGCAGGCCACACAGTAAATCTTCTGTTTCTAACCTGTTTTACAGATCAAGAAGGAAAACTGAATTTTAGACTGTGTGCCCTGAAATTGACTTCGCCGCTGCTGCGCGGTCAGTTCAGGTTCTTAAAGCATCATAAATTCTTACAGCAAAACTTTCTACCCGAAAATTAATCTTCATAGATAATTGAAAACCGGTAATGTATTTTTACACAAAGAAAATCAAGATATTACTTTTCAAATGTGCCAGATATAAAGTACATATTCAGGAGATCTTATGCCCACAACAGCCTATTCACACATCCTTCTGCAATTCCTCGACGAAGCATCTTTCCTGTGGGAACACTTCAATGCTGCGTTAACTGCACCACATTACAATCCTGAAAAACTTGCAGAACTAAAGGAACGGCTCGAGGCGCAGCTTGACGGGTTGCGCTCCTGTGACGAAGACGGCTGGGAAGCTGCAGCTGAACGTATTTGCGACAAACCAGTTACTGGTGAATTTTTTACTGCATCGGTACTTGCAATAGATTCTGCCATTCCAAACCGTATAGATGCTGTACAGAATGCTATTATCAAACCAAGCCATGCACTCGAACTGGCATCAGCACTTACCTGGTTTACTTTTAATAAAACCAGATCACTGTGTGATACTTTTCTGGAATCATCATTGCCACTACTGCAACTGGCGGGGCTTACTGCTTATGCTGCATTTCGTGAAAATCCCGGAAAACATCTTGATGCAGCCCTTGACAGTAAGGATTTATTCCTGCGCAGCGGTGCACTGAAAATGGTCGGAACATTAAACCTTACCGATAAATTATCAATTGTCAAAGCCCATTTCAACAATGAAGACCCTCTCTGCGCGTTCAGCGCTGCGTGGAGTGCTGCGCTTATGGGAGATAAGACTGCAATTCAGGCACTGCTTTACTTTACTGATATTAATTTCAGCTTTGCTGATGAAGCCGTAATGGTTGCAATACGTAAAGCAGGATTAAACAGCGGACCCGCAATTATTCACGAGCTAACCAAAGTACCTGATAAAATCCGGTGGGCAATCATTGGCGCAGGGGCATTTGGTGATCGTTCCAATATTCCCTGGGTTATTGACATGATGAAACAGAAAACCCTCAGCCGCATCGCCGGTGAGGCATTTTCAACAATTACCGGTACTGACATTGTTAGTTTACATATAGACACTGATGCTCCCGAGGATTTTGAGGAGACTCCAAACGATAATCCCATAGATGAACGTGTTGATCTTGATGCTGATTATTTCCTGCCCTGGCCGGATGTGAATAAGATCAGCGTATGGTGGAATGAACACGCTGCAGAATTTACACCTGACACACGGTACTTATGCGGAAAACCGATTGGTAAAGAAGATCTCATTCAAATTGTTAACAACGGGTATCAGCGTCAGCGGTATGCGGCTGCAATTGAACTTATGATGTTTCAACCGGGTGAACCGCTTGCGGAGACACGTTTATAGCAGTTCGGCAGGATTTCCTTTATTCAAAAATGCTCTGAATTCTTTTGAAATCCTTTCATCCCGAGATAAACTATCCCAGAAGTCGTGCGCCATTTTTATTACACGCTTTACAACATCCTCTTTTAGGTTTGCTTTATCAGGTAAAATCGGAGTGAAATTATAAGGCAACACTTCCCCGCCACTTTTGGGAGCGAATCCGATTGAACACATATCATAGACAGGCAACAGCCGGAATACATTTCTGTCAATTGAAAAACTCAGATTTCCCAGATGCATATCAGTATTGTTAATGAAACAACCGAACAACCACAGCATCGAAACATCATTAGCATGCTGATCGTAAGCGGTCACTTGCACCAAACGCATTGCACGTTACCGCATACCGAAGTGACCGACCATCCGGCAATTTAATCAGACTGTTTCCCATGGCCTGCAGATTCCGGGCAACTGTCGGTTGACTAAGTCCGGTTCGGACCTGAATCTCTTTTGATGTGGCTGGACCTTTCCCAAGAAATTCCCGTATCGATAATGACATACATGGCCTCAAAGACTTATTTCGTGAATAATTATATGTAAATTATGAACGTATGATATTATTATATTTATCAATATTTTACAACATATACAGTCGCTTATTAATGATTAAATGAATAACAATATGAATAATTTAATAAATATATAATTATCTTAGGGAAGAATTGAAACTATTTCATGAAGTTAAAATGCCCGGAGCTCAAATCCCGAACTAACTGTATCAGCCACAATTCCGCAGTTAAATCAAACTACATTTGCAACACGCTCCCTAAATCTCCTTCAGGGGGATTTAGATTCAGATCGTCGATAGGATTGTCATAATGACATGGTAGTTACAGTTTAGAATTGTTTTTAATTCTGCGCAATCTTACTCCCCTTAATAACCACATCACTGCTCGCCTTGATATTAATCTT
>CAYMGX010000276.1:0-3028 GCA_964390065.1 uncultured Fibrobacter sp.
AGTTGTTGTAAAAGGTGCAGTTTACCAATTTCAGGATTGAGCCATTATTGAAAATCGCACCGCCTTTACCTTTTGCGATATTCAGAGTAAATACACTATTGACAATCTCCGTTAAAGCGCCTGAAATGTAAATGGCACCTCCTCCTGATAGTGATGACGTATCTTTAGTTGTATTGCCGTCAAAAACTGAACCATCGATCCTGATTGGTTTTCTACTTTTGTTATAGAGTCCGGCTCCATTGTCAGAAAGTGAAACATTGTTTTTGAAAAGACAACTTACGATCGATACAAATCCACCTTCATCGTATATACCAGCTCCCGAAGAATCTGAATAGTTTTGCCTGATCCCGCAATATTCAATTGTTGGTGAGCTGTTTTTATTAAATATTCCAGCCCCGATCTTGTTGTATCCGTTACCATTTGCGACTCCGCCCTGTATTACCAATCTGTAAACATGTATACTCTTTGAATTTCCGCTGGTTGTAACTACATGGTAAACATTATCAGATAGATAAATACCATCGGATACTGTTGGAGGCCAGACCCCTATACTGCCATCATTTCCGGAAATATCTCCACTTATCAATGTATTGTACGGTGATCCGACTGGTACACCATCTGGCTCCGTTCCGTTAAACCCACCTTTTATCTCAATACCCGGGTTAATCAAAAATGTTGCAGACCGTACATCTGTGCTTTCAATTCTTTTTATTGGCTTATACATCCCTTCAGCGACCCAGATCTCTCTTCCGGTGATTGCTGCATTATCAAGTGCATCCTGAAGATCTTTCCAGGCGGTCGCCCAAGTTTCTCCGTCTTCAGTTCCCGGAGTGCAGGGTGAATCATCATTTACATAGATCATGTAGTTCGGAGAACGCTGCACCCGCAGCAGATATCGAGTGGAACTGCATCCGTCTGCATCAGTTAACAGTATGGCAATATCAGTTGATGATCCACTTAGTGTTACTGGTATTACAGGATTGTTTCCATTGACCGTTACGGTAATGCCGGTATCTTCGGCATTTGGAAGAACACTCAGCGTAGTGGCATCCGATGATATGATAGATGTATAAAACGTTTTCAGCGGGTCAAATGATGGTGCAAAGGTAATTTCGGAATGATACAAATCTGCCAGTACAGGCGGTTTACAGAGTGTTACATTGGGTTGAATTAACACTTTTTTTCCATAAACTCCTCCGAATACTTTTGTTCGCGAATTGACTGAAATTTCTGCTTCAGGCGCGCATACAGTGCCTTTAAACACCACATTGTTTCCGATAAAAACCTGTTCAGTTTGTGCTGTGTAGAATTGCAGCGACAAGGGGTATTCTTTCCCGATAGGGAGATCCACCGTACAGCGATCGGCAATCCGGAACATATTCTGAATATTCACAATAATTGGTGTTCCACCATTGAGTTCTGCAACAAGGTGAACATCTGGTTCAAGCATAAATCTACTGAACGAATAGGTGCCGGGTTTTAATGTAACCGTTGCCCCCGCATAAGCAATAAGCGTATCGTATGCACCAGGATAAATAGTTTCTGCTTGATTTACCGGGATAATTTTATTTACAGGCCCCGGCGTTACCGATATCACAGGAAGTTGCACCGGTTCATAGTGCATACTGTCTGTCTCGCTGCCGGAAACCGACGTTCCATTCTGCCTTGAGACAATACCGGCAATCTGTACAGATCCTTTTACAGATGCCCTCTCACGGAGAAACAGATTCCCACCAGCAACAATATCTCCTTGTAACAGCGCATCACAGCCAACTTCAATATAGATATTAGAACCAATTTTACCATTTTTGATAGTAACAGAATCGGCGATATTTACCGATTCAACTCCATATACTGCATAATACCCCATTGGAAATGTGCTCGCTGGTAACACTACCAGAGTATCATTACCTGGAGGAGGAGGTGGTGGTGGTGTTCCGCCATTTCCGGTATCTGGTGGTTCTATCCCGAAAAGAAGTGTTTCATTCTCATCGTAGACAGGAATATTTTCGTTTAAAATGTTTATATATGTCCCAAAACTTTTCGAATAGTCATTTTCCTTGTTCCATGGTGACCAGTTCAGATAGTGCAATCCAATAACATTTTCTACTTCTGAGGGGTACATGGCTCCCGGAAAAATGTTTCCGTCAAACTCGTATTTTACTCGATACAGCGAATCATGAAGATGTTCAATTGCAACGTTAACATCCGGAGAGTAGTAATCGTCAAAGACCGGTTGTTTACTCTCTTCTGTTGTGAAGTAATAGTAATATCGTAAAAAGGTAAGGGTATCATCACCGGTATTTTTGATGTAAATACGCGGTTTTGAAATATTCCCTTCTGCGAACCCCTCATCACGAGAAAAAACCTTTACCGAGCGGTCCGCAAAGCTCTGTACAACAATTGCCATTATGAGAACTAATATGGTATAATGTTTCCGCATGAAACCTCCTGTGTTGTAAGCAACAAAACTAATATTCATTAGCATTATTGAACGTTGTGTTGATCCGGTGTGCTACATTTAGTTGACGGAACAATATCTATTTAATAACTACCAATTATGTAAAGCAACGATAAATTATACATTACACTTATTTCTTAAATATAAACGATTGCTATATTAACAAGCAATAATTAATTTTAGTTTTTAAATGGCTTACCAGTATCAAAATACCTCAAAAAAAATCACTCACTACGACAACCGATAAAACATTTACAGTCCGCTGCCACAATCGCCCAAGCGGCGTTTGATGATTCCTGTGTAGCAATAACATTGAAATAGCAACGGCTGGAAATCTACCAAAATGTTAAAAAATTACCGCCACATTATTACCTTTAAGTCCGCCCAAAGTATCCGGTTTGGCAACAAAGCAAACCAGGCGAACACTTTACAAATGAGCAATTACAAAATAGGGTAAATTACTACAAAGTTACTACATTTTGTGGGTATTACAGGGTAGTTTAAGGCAGGAAAGCAAAAAAGGGAGTTATGAAAACTGGCGAAATTAGCAACATTGTGGCACTATTA
>CAYMGX010000277.1:0-3026 GCA_964390065.1 uncultured Fibrobacter sp.
CGTATCAGATTTCCCGTTCGTTAAACAAACAATCGTACCTGTAAAACCAGAGGAGCATTATTCATGGATACAGCAATCAATACCTTCAGACGAATTATCATAGTCTCCTACCGGTTACCTTTTCGCATCCAGAGTGATGGTGATAAAAAAGTACTGGTGCAGAACAGCGGCGGACTGGTGAGTGCGATGTCTGCACTTACTGAAAAGTTAAGCACCAATAAAGAGCATCCCCTGAGTGAAAAAATAATGTGGATCGGGTGCGGTGAAAACACGGAAGCAGAATACCTCGAAGCCTCAGATTCATCAAGTGACTATCACCTGATCCCTGTCAATATTGATGAACAAACGAACAAACTCTTTTACGGCGGGTTTTCCAACGATTTTCTCTGGCCATTATTTCATTACTTTTCAAATTACGCAGTATTCAACGAAACCTACTTTGACGCATATTGTAAAGCTCAGCGGCTATTTCTCGAGAAAATTGAGGTGTGTGCAACTGAACAAGACCTTATCTGGATACATGATTATCAGCTTTTGCTGCTGCCGGGCATGATCCGTGAAAAAATTCCTGCTGCCACTATAGGTTTTTTTCTTCACACGCCGTTTCCATCATTTGAGACATTCCGTATGATGAATCGGCCATGGCGTGAAGCACTGCTTAACGGTATGCTTGGGGCAGATCTGATCGGTTTTCATATCAATGATTACGCCCAGTATTTTCTCCGCGCCGTATCGAGAACACTCGGGCATGATGTCGGGCTTAATACAACTATTGTTGATGGAAGAATGATCAGGGTTGATGCATTTCCGATCGGCATTGATTTCAGGAAATTTGATGAAGCTGCGAGATCAAAAAAGGTACAGAATGAGATCAGACAGATCAGATCGAACCTTGGTCCCAGCAAGCTTGTTTTTTCAATTGACAGACTGGACTATACTAAAGGTTTTCTCAGCCGTCTTACCGGTTACGAATATTTTCTTGAAAAATATCCTGAATGGCACGAAAAAATCGTATTCAACATGATTGTCATTCCATCACGTGATACCATCGGTTCCTATCAGGAGATGAAAAAGGAAATTGACGCATTGGTAGGGAGGATCAATGGAAAATATGGAACAATCGCATGGCGGCCTATTATTTATCAATACCGTTCTGTACCCTTCGATGAACTTGTGGCACTCTATAGCCTCAGTGAAGTAGCACTTATTACACCGCTTCGGGACGGAATGAATCTGGTGTGCAAGGAATTTGCTGCATGTCAGACAAAAAATGCCGGAGTATTGATTCTCAGTGAAATGGCAGGTGCGGCAGCAGAACTCGGGGAAGCATTGATCATCAACCCCACAGATAAAAGTGAGGTTGCAGAAGCACTCAACAAGGCTCTACAACTTCCGGTACGGGAACGTGAACTTCGCATGGAACTGATACGTAAACGCCTTATGAACTATGATGTTTATTCATGGGGAAAAGATTATTTCAACAGTGTTATCCTTATAAAGAAAGAGCAGGATGTGAGAAAAGTGGTTGTTTTACGAAAAGAGATACGGGATCAGATTATCAGTGCATACAACAATTCTGTAAAGAGAATAATTTTTCTTGACTATGATGGAACACTGGTTCCCTACTCCAGATTTCCTGAACTTGCAGTACCGACTGACAAAACGATTAAAATGCTTGACAAATTGTGCAGTGACCCCAAGAATCAGGTTATATTGATCAGCGGCAGGGTCAGGACATTTCTTGATGAATATTTTGGCAACCTGCCGATACATCTGGTTGCAGAACATGGAGCTTTTGTTAAATTTCCCGGACATAAATGGACATGCGAAATAGACAACGATCAAAACTGGAAGACATCGATACTTCCTATTTTGCAGCGCTATTCCGACCATTGTATCGGTGCATTTACAGAAGAAAAAACGACATCCCTTGCATGGCATTTCCGTAACGTCGATGCAGATCTTGCTTCTGCAAAAGTAAATCAGTTGCGTGAAGAACTGCGGGAAATTACATCAAATGATACACGGCTTTGCATGATGGATGGAAACAAGGTCATAGAAATCCGCCGCGCGGGCTACGACAAAGGATTCGCTGCGATGAAATATCTCAAGGAAAACAGTTTTGATTTTCTCCTTGCGATTGGTGATGACAAAACGGATGAAGACCTTTTCAAAGTCATGCCTGAAAACTCGTACACTGTCAAGGTAGGCCTTGTGCCGTCACTGGCGAAATACAATCTACGTTCACAGGTTGATGTATCTGCATTGTTGACTGAATTTGTAAAGGACGAGCGTGCACCGCTTCCTTTTATCGGCAAACTTGTCAATTCTATTGTCGAGCTGATCTGATTGCATAACCTGTATCGGCGGTTGCTGCAAAATCCTTGTAACATGAATAATGTTTTTGATTTTGCACTTTCGCTTCGGTGCACTTCACCAACACACAGTTCCGTTCAGGTTCAATTACCTGTTTTAACTACAGTACACTACTACAATCCCTGTTCCATGTGAGCGATATAATTATTGTAAATCAAGCAGGCTGTTTTGCTGTGTAAAAATTTACACAACTGTATAAATTTTTACACGGATATTTGATAGGTACCTTGATATCTTGACAATAATTATTGATTGCCCACAAAGCACACCTTATATTAACACCATAATGTCAACAATATCATGTTGCTTGTATGTTAATTTTTTTAATTTTATCAGGAGGAAAATGTTATGAGAAGAGTTCTTGCAACGCTTGGACTGATTCTTGCCACATCATCTGCTGTACCCACAGTCTCTGCTGCAGAAGTAAAACTGGGCGCCTGGGGCCGGGGCTTCTTTGTACCGTTTTTCAGTGATGGTGACAGTGATGCACAAACATTTGATGCAAGTTCCTGGGGTGCTAATAACCCCCGTATTGGGGTATCAATCATTGGTTCATCTGACAACGCAGGTTTTCAGATCGATCTAAATGGTGATAACGGTATCGGTGCCCATGACCAGCAGAAAATCTGGATTAAGCCATTTAATATGCT
>CAYMGX010000278.1:0-3021 GCA_964390065.1 uncultured Fibrobacter sp.
TTTGGCTTTTCCTGCTTCAAGATTATCAAGTCTGTGATCTAAAATTTTCTTATCATTATTGCTTATCGTAAGTTCATCAGTGGTTTGTGGAAGACTATCCCAGATCTTTTCTGCCAGAATAATTTTTTCTGGAACAGATAATTTGTTAATTTCTTTTAATGTTATTGTCATAATCAGTTTTTTCCTATGTTGTAAAACACTTTATATTATAAAAGATACCTTAAAATTCGTATAAAAACAAACGGAATTATAACTATCAGGTAGTTTGTGATATGAAGTGTTTCGCGTTTAGACGCGGAGAGGAAGAGAAAAAATAGGGTTTTAGAATACAGAGTTGAAAGCTGGTGGATGCGGTTCAAACTTTCCAAACATTCTTTATTCTTAAACTCCGCGCACTCCACGCCTCCGTGTGAGACTTTTTGTACTTTAAAAAACAACCCCATACCTTTTGATGTTGTCAATTAATTCCGGATTGGTGATCTTTTCGAAAACTGAAATGTCGAAAGTATACGGCAACATCAGGTCATCAAGATCACTTTGCAGTTTTCCGATAAGCACTAAATCCAGATTGTGTCCAATTAATGCAAGATCAATATCTGAACCATTTTTATATGTCCCCTTTGCCCGTGATCCATATACAATGACTTGTGCTATCTGAGGAAAACGGTTAAAGACTGCTTTGGTTTTTATTAACGGTGATTAGCAGAGAGAATGGAATCGTTGAAAATTTATCCGGCTAATTGGTATCTTTATATGCAAATCAATTGTTCGTTTGCCTGTAGCAGTAAAAAAGGTTTATTTTATCGTCCAATTGACTGTGTACGTTGTTATAGTATAAGTTATTCCCCGGATATTCACGGGTATACTTTTTAATAGAGAGAATAATGGAAAAAAGACCAAAGAAATATACCGGTTATTCAGATAAGAAAACTATACTAAAAAAGAATGCGATGAAAAATATCATTAATGGCCAGATTGTGGCGATGAATGAGTTTGGTGATGGCGAAATACATGGCAATCGAAGAACGATTAAAGTCGCACGATCGGTTGTTGGTGATCAGGTCAGAGTGAAGATTCCTGATAGCGATAAAAGCTATCTTTATGGTGATCTTATCAGTCTGCTGAAACCATCAGATAAACGCGTAGATCCGGCATGTGATTCGTTTCTTGATGGGTGCGGAGGTTGTCAATGGCTGCATTTTAACTATCAGGAACAATTGAAATGGAAAACAAAAATACTTCGTGATCTCCTTAAACAGCGGCTGTCTGCACCTGTAAAGGTACATGATATCATTCCAATGGAATTCCCGTTCGCATATCGAAACAAGCTGTCACTCCGGAATGTAAATGGTACATTTGTAAATATGCAGGAATTTGATGAGAAAACAGTTACTGCAAAACATTGTCGTGTTGAAACAGAGGCAAATCAAAAGGTAAGAGGAGCTATTATTACAGTAAAAGTTCCCCCGGACATTCAACAACTTCATTGCAGAAGTACTCCGGACGGACATGTCGGCATTCACCTTTATGTAAATAAGATCAGTAAGCCGGTGAAAGAGTTTTCGGAGTTTTGCAGTAGTAAAATAAAGGGATGTGCAGGTGTTGGTGCGCAGACAAGAAATTCTTACGAAGTACTCTATGGAAAAAAATTCCTTACCTATACATATAAATCCCTTAACTATTCTATACCGCTAAATGGATTTTTCCAGACTAATTATGTACAAGCTGAGAAACTGCTCGATATAGCACTTGATCAGTTGAAAAGTTCAAAAAATGAGATCGCACTTGATCTCTATTGCGGATGCGGCTTCTTCACATTACCAATGGCACAACAGATGAAACAGGTCGTTGGAATAGAAAATAATGCAGCATCTACTGAAAATGCGCAGGTGAATGCAAAAGTAAACCATCTCAATACAATCAAATTTCTCACTGGTGACGCATCTGTTGTCATGAGAAGTATGAAAAAAGAATCGTTTGACAGTGTGCTTCTTGATCCGCCACGAGCGGGGTGTGATGAACAGGTGTTGCATGTACTGATAGCAATGGCTCCAAAGAGAATTGTCTACATCTCCTGCTCACCATCATCACTTGCACGGGATCTGAAAGTACTGACAAAAGTATACGATGTAACGTATTGTCAACCAATTGACATGTTCCCGCATACATCACATATGGAAACAGTGGTAACACTTAAGCCGAAACGCTGAATTAATTTTTTGTCGTATCGGGACCGAATAATGACTGATCAAGGTTACCTGCATTGTCACTGTCAGAATCAAATCCGCCGCTGCATCCATTGAGTAGTACAATGAGTATCATGATTATATAAAATTTTACTAAATGCATACTAACGTTTCATTTCTATTTCAAAAGGGTACTATTCACTTAAACCTATTGAGAATCCGATTCTACTTTGGTATCAAAATGCTGCTGTGGTTTCCTGTAACCAAACGGATAAATTTTTACCTTTAGTCCTACGTTTATCGAATGCCACCGGGTACGGTAATAGTTACCAAAAGGAAATTTCATGTTGAAATAGACTGATGGGACAAAGTGCTTATCTGCATGAAAATCGGCCTCAAGATGAATTTGGTGAAACCACCAGTCGTTGTTATAAGTAAATTGCTCCAGGTTACCGCTATCCTTGTTGTAAATCTGATCGATGACAATATCTTCCCATTGGTATCCGAGCGAATAGATCACATTAATCCATGAAAAATTATAATGGAATCCCAGGGATAGTGATGTTGACGGAAGGTAGATGGCGGGTTTGATTCCCCGAAGAGAATCGTAGAAGACAACATAGTTTCCACTATCGGATTTAAGATGCAATGTATCGCTATCCTTGTATCGTATTCCCGATGACCACTGGCCAAGTTCAACACCTCCATAGATTCCACGATACATTACATGATACGTGTTAAACATTGTCAATCCCCGGTAATTATTCACCCCACCAATACGTCCGCTTGAAAATGTTGACAGAAAGGATGAGAATTTTCTGTTTGATGGAATTCG
>CAYMGX010000279.1:0-3010 GCA_964390065.1 uncultured Fibrobacter sp.
GAAATCAGCTCATCCTGTCACTCATCCTGTGTATTTAAAAACAGTCCACCGATTAAAGATCTGCAATTTCTCTTTAATGATAATGGTGAATTAACTGCTGATTTTACCTGTGACGAGTCACATCAGGGGTATGATTCAATGGTTCACGGTGGAATAATTGCTGCGGTTATTGATGCATCAATGGCACAGTGCCTGATGGGTCACGGGGTTGTTGCGTATACTGCAGAACTTAAGATCCGTTATAAACACCCGTTAAAGATCAATCGTAAGGTACAATTGACCACGAACATTGAATCATCATACATGGAAAAACTATACAAAATGAATACGACCATCACTCAGGATGGTGTCTGTAAAGTAATTGCTTCTTCAAGTTTTATTTCGGAATAAAGAGGTTTCTATATGGAAGATTTTGGAGAAAGAGCAGTAGACTTTTTTTCTAAGGGTTACAACTGCTCACAGTCGACAGCCGCGGCTTTTGCAGAGTATTACAAAAAAAGACTCTGTGCCCATTTTGTTCATAAGGCTGCGGAACTTGCATCGTTAAAACTTTATGAGGAAAAAGAAAATGATCTAGCATAGAAAATGCATTGTTAACGGTAATGGAGAATGCATTAACTGCATTCTCAAGGTAGATAAGTGATTTCAGGGATCTCATACGCTTTTTTCAGCAATATCATTAAGTAAACGAACGGTTTCACCCCAGCCGATACATGGATCAGTAATTGACTTTCCATAGGTAGACTCACCGGCTTTCTGATTACCCTCTTCAAGGAAACTTTCGACCATCAGCCCTCTAACCATCTTGTAAAGAACTGAAGAGTGTTTGCTGCTCTGCAATATTTCCATACTAATCCGATAGTGTTCTTTACTGACAGTTAAAAAGACCATTCAGCTTTAAATCCGAGCTTGTGCTTGCCGGGCTTTGATCCGTATTCACTGTCGGTCTCGCCATAAAGCATTCCATATTTAAGTGACAACCTGATATTAGTAAAACGGGTGTAACTGATATCAACACCGGCAGAAAAACTCTGATCATCAATATTGATTATCGTATATAGTGACGGGTTTAAATACAGAATGTTAAAAATTTCAGGCTGTGAAAACTTCAGATATGCATAATTTCGCATCACAAATTGTCCGCTTTTATCCTTCACCTGCTGCGATAATGAGGGATTTCTGTATCCTGATACAGCGTTGTCAAGAAACGTGAACCAGGTATTCATCTCACTTGGATCCGCGCCGTTTCCATTATAGATATACTCTGCAATAATTGTCGTATTATACGATGTCAGGTATCGGATACCGCCAACAAACTCATTGACTACATCAGAAGCAGCTTTATAATACTTTAGTGATGTCTGTTTGTTTTGAAAATCAGCAGCCCATTCCGCATGCACTTCAAGGTTTGAAAACAGATTTTTTGAAACGCCAGCTCCAACTTTGATATCAACATTATTATCTGCAATTACAGCTACGTCAAGATCCGTGTTTAATAACAGCATATACGCCTGACTGAAAACAGATACACCATTATTATCCCTGAAACCTTCATTAAGCAGATCGTATACCGGAATAATCCCTGCAGTAATTGCAATATTAGACAATGCGCCGCTACAACTTCTGATATATTCAGCTGATACAGAGTAATACCCCTCAAGAGATGCATCAATGTCGTTTACATCCTTTGGACGGGAAGCAAAATTTGCGGGATTATAGGCATACCCTTTCCCCCATTTGAACACCTTTTTCCCGCTCCATACCGAGAGACTTATTCTGTCAATTGTCCCCGACAGATACGCTTCATACGGTTTGATTTCATAGTCAAAGTTACTTCTGTCGGTATACTCTAACTGTAACGTTCCTTTTCCGGAAACATAGCCCCGTAGAGCCTTCCAGTTTATTCCAAGATCTGCAAACGCAGACAACGTATACATTTGAATAAGTGCAATATCACGGCCTGAATATTTCAGCAGATACAAAGGAGTTTTCTTGTTTACAAATGTGTACTCAGGATTCAAGGATAGAACGCCGCTGTGTTCAAGTGTTTTCTTCCTGAAACTATCGACATCAAAGTCATATTCACCAGCCTCTATGATACTATATCCGAGCATCATGATTAACAACAGAACCACATTTCGCATCAGTACATGTTTCATCCTGAATTCCTTAGTGAAATCAAATTACACTTGCATCACGCCTCCGCAGAGGAATTTTGAGAGCTGAATAGTTTGTTTGGCCTATTTCTTCAAGTCCCCCTGCGGGGGATTTAGGGGGCGAGCACATGCCGTTTTTACAAATACATTTACTATCAAGTGAATTAAATACTTTCATATAATTAATTTTAATCAAAAAATTAATAAACAGTTCCAAAATTCAACGGCGTTTTTTATGCTTCATATGTAAATGTACCTACTGACGAAGGGATGCAATTTTTGACATGAAATTAAGTGTAAACACCTCATCCTTAAATTCACGTTTTTTCATTTCTGATGTAATCATAACCGATTTGTACCCTTTATTCAGTGGGCTGTCAGTTTCTGTTACCGTCGTTCTCACGATGCCATCAGCATATTTCTTCGGTTCTTTAAAATGCAGTGTTTTAATAAGCATCTCCCCGGCGGTTTGACATTTTATTTCTATCGGGTATTGTGCCTTTTTATCTACAGTCATAAGTAAACGATCGTAGGCAACATTATTGTTTTTAGCTTTTAACGTAAGTATAATCTCATCACCTTTTTCTTCGTAGGCAACACAATCATACTCAACACTGTATTCAAGCTGCATAATATCTGAATTATTGAAGACACCACCCACAATTGATTGTAAACTGGTAATTCGTACCGGCTTTCCGACTGATGGAACATACAGCCAAATACTTTCACCATCACGAAGCGTAGAACGTCCGATCTCACTTTTTGGCGACAAAAAGGTAGTCACCATTTTGTCAATGCCTTTCTTCGCAGTCCACATAACAAATTCTTTTTTACTGCCAGACGGTTCAATATTA
>CAYMGX010000280.1:0-3005 GCA_964390065.1 uncultured Fibrobacter sp.
TCTGCATGTGCTTGTTGGTGTAGAATTGTGGCTTTTTCCCAAAAGGTGCGCTCAGCCTCAATTACAACTACATTGCACTTAGGTTTCTTAAATAAAGTAGGAAATTGTTCTGCTGCGTAGGGTGTTATTGAATATTTACCATGCGGAACCCACGCTGCTAATGGCCCTATTTCAAGTCTTATTTCCGGTCGTACATATTCCAGAGAAAAAGTTTTAGGGTAAGTAACAATAACAACATCACCCTGAGCCTTAATCTGTATATCAGATTGTAATTTTTTTGATAGCTCTTCTTTGAATATTGGTACAAAAGTTTTAGCAATGTAGTCAATGGACTTTTCATTTATTTCCTGGCAAAACCTATCCTGCTGTGTATTACTTCGTTTCTGCCACGGCTCCATTATTGCACAGTTTAATTGTTGCCAATCAAGTATTAGATCTATATCTTCCGAAAAACGATTGATCAGGTGAAAAACTTTTGATAGACTGGTACCCCCTTTAAAAATTATTTTATTGGACCATATATCAGATGTAAACAAAGCATCAAGTACCCAGCAAACCCAAAAATCTTTTTCAATGCTACCAGCATGCACTTTCATTTTTTGTGCTGTTGACTCAAAAAGATCATGTCGGTCATTATCGGAAAAACATGCAACAAAATCCATTCAATACCTCAGGAAATCTATGTTTTATAATTGCCTAATTGCAAATCAAATCATTTCATCAGCGATTTTCTTAATAACCTCATATACCCACGAAGTAACAAATTTTGCTTCACGTAATGCTGTTTTAATCTCTTTTATTGTAAGTTCATTGCATAATTTTTCAATCACTGTTTGATTCACATTTTCTTTTCCAAGAGATTTTAGTGCCTGCACAATGAGGGCAGTCCTGGCTGACAACTGAGCAGTCTCTTTTATTGCCCGTTTCTTAAAAATAAGATCGCCGCCACTCCAGGAATATTTTTTTGAAGGGCCATCAGAAAAATAGATATATTTCCCCACCATTTGTGTTGATAAACCCAGTAGATTAAGTGCAGTATCACCTGATGGATAAATTGACCACCCATTACTACGCGCTATTGCTTGTGCCATTTGATCAGGTATAGGACTTGATGGAGCATTAAAGAGAGAACTAATACGAGGGTAATCATACACTCCACGAAGTATTTGTCGAATAGTTCCCTTATCCCTCAATCGGGGTAATGCCTTCTCAACAGCCATGCTACCACCACAATCAGCCAGATCCTTTTTTGTAAAAACCCAACCCCTACCATGCCCATAAATCCTTCTAACTACCTTACTCATAACTGATTGCACTTAACAATTCCTTTAAAAATGTCTGAAATAATATATATAATATTTGACACATTTTTTAATATAATTTAAAAAGTAGAAAGATGGAAACCAATCTTACCACCACCTGCAAAAAGAAAATCATTTGGTGCGCTTCGCCTCTGGCACAATGTGCAATTTCTGTTGACCCTAATGCTTTTCTTAATGCAGCCCGACTGCCAGCTCTGTTCATTAAAACATCGTGTTCACTAACAATGAACATAACAAATCGTTGAACATTATCAAGAAGATTTGTTAATAGGGTTTGATTTTTATGCAGTTAGAAAATCAAATCGTTAGTACATCCCACCGGAAACAGGTTTCCGATTAATGTTTGGTAACCCCGAACTGGACCAATAGTGAACTTGTTAGAGAAAATCACAGAAAAAGGCATTACTCCGTTCCCCGCAACACATGCTGATATTGAGCTTCAGAAACCTGATCAGCAACCAATCTGAACGGGGCAGGACCAAAGAGGGGAAATGGTATGTTGATTTCTGATGGCTGTACCGTACATCCAATCAGATAGTTGGTATAGGCGACATTTTTGTCAGATGATTCAATCTGCTGCGCCCATATATGCCCTTTAACACTGTTTTTCTTCATGTAAATACTTTGATTTGTCACAAGTATGCCATTGACAGATGCTTTGGGACCTAAAGTAATTGACGGATACCAGCATCGTTTTTTTGCAAGAGTGTCCATCACTGAAATAATAACTCCATGATACTTCACATTTTCATCAAGGTACACGCCGCCACTGACAACCGTATCATTTACTATGCTCCTGTAATTGACACAAACAGACATAGTTCCAAATGACATATCCTTTTTTATCACCAGTGAATCATTGGTGATACATTGTGCATTATACATGCCACTTCGCAGCAGACACTTTTTCTGCGTATATACAACAGAATGCAAAACCCGGGCATCATTTACATGTGCTGTCTCGCAAAAAAGTATTGACATACGCAGTGCCGCATTACGATCAAGCATTGCAGTACCTGAAACAATAATCACTTTATTTTCAAGCTCCCTGCCGCTTATCTCAAGATCCCCAAGCACTACGATAGTATCACCAAATTTTGTCAGGTCAGTTGACTCATTGATAACAAAATCAGATGTTATACAATTTTTATTTGCAAGTAAAGCGATACATTCACTGTTGATCTTTTGTACTATTTTGTATACCGCTGATGAATCAAAGGGGAGTGATGGTGATACTTTTATGATCACCGGTGACTGGTAGTATCTGATTCCACCATGAAACAAGACGACCGGCCCGCTCAGGGTTGATCCATCCTTCAATTCAAGACCACCACTATGACCTGTCAATGTGATAACCGGCTTAAGAAGCTCGGGCAATGTGCGTCCAAATATATTCTGGTACGTGCAGGTATAGTCGAGACGCCGCCCGGTAGATGTTAGCTTTGCGTAAACTCCAAACTTCCTGTTTTGTAGAGTTATTTCTCCAAATTCGCCTATCTTTTCTGAATAATTTTCACATTCCCAATCTATAGAATGATTATCTCCGCCACTTAAAAAATATGATGCCCGTTCCACTCCCGACTGTGCAAGATGATAGGCTTGAGTTTTTTTCACTGCTGCTGATGAGAATTTTTGTACAGCATTCATCCGTATAATAAACACCGAGATCATGAGCATCGCGAT
>CAYMGX010000281.1:0-3001 GCA_964390065.1 uncultured Fibrobacter sp.
ACCAGTGTTTTTTCGAACAGTTCATACAAAAAACCAATCACAAAAAGACCAATAAAATTAACAGTCAATGTACCCCACGGAAATGCACCGCCACTTATCTGATTGACAAATTTTGCAATTCCAAATCGTGCAAGCGCACCCATTGATCCACCAAGTGCTATAAACAGCATCTGCTTCATCTGTTTTTTAAACTCCTTTACTTACTGCTACTTTGCAGTGTCAAGCATTTCGAGAAATGTCCTGACATCTATCGTATATGATGAAATATATTCAATCTTTTTATTCGTTTGATCATACAGCTCCATTACCGGAACAGACGCGTAATTCCTGCTGGTAATATATGCCGACAATTTCGAATAGCTCTTTAAAATTCCAATAGGTACTGACATTTTACCCTTGTACGGAAACTCTGCCACCACACTATTTGACTTCGGATACTCGTAAACGCCAAAACTGTTCCCCAACGCTCCGATTTCATTAATTGATTTTGATTCCACAACGCATCCGACAATACTGCGCAGCTTATCCCTGCTTACCGTTTTCGGATCATCATAATAAATGCCAAATCCTTTTGTCGTTGCAATTCCGTATTTGTTTTTAAGGTCGTAATAGACCTTATCCATCACAGGCCCGACATTATTATACTCACCGATATATTTTTTGTAGACAAGCGTATATGGTCCAATTTCCTTTTCGGTTATAACCGGAGAACTGAAAATTCCGTTTTGAATAAGTTCTATAATAAAATAAAGAGCAGCTACAACGATAATACCTGCAAGCAGTCCTTTTGGTTTTATTTTAGCTTTCATACAGTTATCCCTTTTTCTATATGCCTTGTAATGTGTGTGTGTGTGTGTTATTCCGACTGATTCATCAGTTCCTTCAGCCGTTTGGCATTCTGTACTGCCTGCCCTTTAGAATGATTATTAAATACAATAAGGACAATCTTTGTCTGCTCCATAAGTTGCCCGATTGATAGCACCCATTCTGTCAATTCAGCATCACTATAATGATAATCATAACGCGACACATTATCACCAGACCACCAGTTCTGGGCGTTTCGCCCATGAAACCGAATATATCCAATCTCAGATGTAACAATACTGCTCTTTTTTAATAACCCTTTCAGTGCGGGCTCGTCAACGTTTACAAAACCGATATTGCGTTTACGTAATCCATCAAGGACTGCATCACACTCCCACTTGTCATTACGAAATTCAACCGACAAGGGAACGTCAGCCAGCCGCCCGCTTAATTTATCAAGATATCGCCGGTTATCCGGGGTATAATGAAAACTGAAGGGGAACTGGAGCAGCACGGTTCCAAGTTTATGACTCTCGATAAACGGCCTGATACCATCCATAAATATAGCGCAATTTGTATCAACTGATGTCAATGAATACTCATGTGTCAATGATTGATGTGCCTTGACTGAAAACAAAAAATGATCACCGGTTTTTTCGACCATTTTTTCGGATGCCCTTGCTTCAGGCATTTTATAATAGGAAAAATTCAGCTCCGCAACATTGAACTCTTGTGCATAAATTGACAAATAATCAGCCTGACTGGTTTTTTCCGGGTAAAGTACTCCCTCCCAGTCTTTATACGAATAGCCACTTGTGCCTATATATGCAACACCCATAGTTCAAACATCCTGATATATCAGTCAAAATAATGCGTGGTAACAGGAGTATTCCACCGTTTAAGACCCGGAATAACTCATACCCATTTTCTGCATTGTTCTATTCTCTTACCATTATCGCCCTGCTTCGGATCATATGCAAATTTTTGCAATAATGAACATGGAAACTCAGAACACATTCCACAATGCACGAGCAATTTATCTTCGCAGCACTTTTTTACTGGACAAACGTCTCCTCAGAATGGCTTTGATATATTGACACAACCTTTACAGTCAACCTTATTTTTGTACAAACAATCTGTGCATACAATACCGCATCGGGATTCGACCATACATCCTCATTTCTTTATATTTATCGGTACATACCAACATGTCGTATATTACACAACAATTCGATCTTATCTACAAGGCAATATATTGCATAGCACAAAGCTTTCTTTTCCCGCTTAATGGCAGCTTATCCAACGAATCTATCCGGCTTACTTTTCGCATCTTTACAATTCGCGTTGCAGTAAGCGGCCCAATCCCCGGAACCTTCATTAGTTCGGTCTTTGACGCTCTGTTTATGCAGACAGGATAATACTCCGGATGGCGCTGCGCCCACATCATCTTGGGATCAATATCCATTGACAAGCTGCCATTACCGGTAAAACAGATATCATTTTCAGTAAACGAATATTGACGCAACAAAAAATCGACCTGATACAGGCGATGTTCCCGTGTAAATGCATGTTCAGGATTACCGAATGCATTCTCACCTGGAATACCCCTGCCACCAAGCCCTTTCTGATACGCTGAAAAATAGACCCTGTCAAACGACAGTTTTTTATATAACCCCGCTGTATACTTTACAATTTCAGCATCAGTTTCATCAGATGCTCCAACGATGAACTGCGTCGTTTTCCCGACCATTTCAAACTGTGCACCCTTTGATGTCATCAAACTGATCCTTTGCATCGGCTTAATAATATCATTCAGATAGTTCTTTTTTGATGACAACTTTTTAAAACGCAGCTCACCGGGCGTTTCGATATTTAATGATACCGTTGTAGCAAGACTTAACGCATCATCAATGGCGGCATCAGATGCACCGGGAATAATTTTTAGATGAATATATCCTTTATAATTATGTTTCTTGCGCAAAATGCGGGCTGTATCATTAAGCAGCTGCATTGACATATCAGGATTTTTTATAACACCGGAACTCAGAAACAACCCGATCAGGTTCATTTTTCGTTCGTAGTCAAGAAATAGCGATGCCATATCATCGGGACCGATAGTACACCGTGGTGTATCTGTCATTTCACGATAGGGACAATATGCACAATCATTGACACAAACATTGGACATCAGTGTTTT
>CAYMGX010000282.1:0-2959 GCA_964390065.1 uncultured Fibrobacter sp.
TTATTAACCAGCAATGAACATGTTGTTTCATCAACAGTAATTCGCAAGTTACTGACTGATGGGCGCTTAACTGAGGCTGTAGGAATGCTTGGGCATCCATACCTGATCTTAGCAGAGCGCATTAGAGGTTTGAAAATTGGCTCTCAGATCGGCTATCCGACTTTTAATTTTTCCAGGCCGCCTTCGCAAAAGGTTATTCCACCGCCTGGGGTCTATGTAGCTGAACTGGAGTTTGATGGAAATATGCAGCCTGGCGCATTATATTTCGGTGAATGCCCGACTTTTGCTCAGCGGGATGTTCACTTTGAATTCCACTCATTGGGATTCAATGGCCGGGAACCGGAAGTGGGGCAGATTGCTCATCTTTGGGTCTATAAGTACGTTCGTCCTGATGAAACATTCAGTGATTCAGCGGCACTGGTAGATAGAATTAAAAAAGATATTGAAGCTATAAGGAATTTTTTTCAAGAGGAGAAACGGGGCCATGGCCGTGACCAAGGAACGTAAAGCTGCTTTAATTAAGGAATTCGGTAAATCCGAGACAGATTCCGGCAACACTGATGTACAGGTTGCACTTCTTACAGAGCGTATTAACCATCTTACTGAGCATCTCAAGGTCAACAAAAAAGACCACCATACACGGTATGGACTTCTTAAACTTGTTGGTCAGCGCAGATCACTTCTTGATTATATCATCAAAGTTGATATTGCCCGTTACCGTACACTTATCAAGAAATTGAATATCAGAAAATAGTTGATTCTTTCTTCTGTTACATTTACAGTCTACAGATTTTGTATGCAGTACGGGATCAAAAGTCCGGTACTGCATTGTCTTTTTGTTACAGTAACAAAATATTAACCACAGAGAAGCAACGATCATAGAGACTTTTTTTAACACTATTTTTAAGACAAATACACTATTTTTAAACAGTGTACTTTTAAAATGTTTAAAATGTTTTTTTAATAATCCCGGTACCTTCTCATTTCTATCGTGTCCCGTGATTAAAAGTAATCGATCCCGGTTCTTTTCGGTTAGTATCATATCTCTGAACAAATCCGTTTACACAGGTAATTATTACGAATAAGCCTGAAGTAGCAGATGATTGGAGTGACCTGATGTTAATCTATTGTGCGCAAAGAAGCTCACGCATTGTAGAGCCTCTCATAGAGGTTTACAATATGATGTGTGCATCTTTTCGCAACAATAATTTGACATACAGCAATACTTCATCGGGTGCTTCTTTGGGCCATTTTTTTATCAATCATTTACAGGAGTTGGCTTAATGGCTCAAACAAACGTAGAAGCCGAAGTTGCAGGTATCAAGGTTTCAATCGAAACCGGTCGTATCGCAAAACAGGCAGCAGGTTCTGCTATCGTGCGCATTGGTGACACAATGGTACTGGCTACAGTATGTAGCGGCAGAGAATCCGACAGCGCAGATTTCTTCCCGTTGTCAGTTGACTATATCGAAAAATCGTATGCAGCAGGTAAAATCCCCGGTGGATTTATTAAACGTGAAGGACGTCCGAGCGAAAAAGAAATTCTTAGTGCCCGTATCATTGACCGCCCCATTCGTCCTCTTTTCCCAGATGGGTTCAGGCATGAGGTTCAGATCGTGTGTACCGTTATCTCTGCTGATGAACACAACGATGCAGACGTACTTGCAGTTACTGCTGCGTCAAGCGCACTTTGCCTGTCGGATCTTCCATTTATTGAACCAGTCGCAGCAGTTCGCATCGGTATGATCGACGGCAAGTTCAAAATATTCCCTACCCTTGAAGAAACAGAAGCGGGTCTTCTTGACATGATCGTAGCAGGTACCGAAAGCTCAATCATGATGGTTGAGGGTGGTGCATGTGAACTTTCCGAGGAACAGATGGTTGATGCAATCATGCTTGCTCATACTGAAATCAAAAAGATTATTGCGCTTCAGAAAGATCTTCTTGTTAAGGCAGGTAGAGATCAGGTCAAGTCATTTACTCCTCCGGAACAGGATCAGACACTCTTTGCTGCAGTAAAGTCGTTTATCGATGGTAAACTTCATGATATCAGCTTTAACGGTGACAAGAAAACCCGTTACAGCGGTGTTGACAAACTGCTCAAGGAAACAAAAGCTGCACTTGCAGAGCAGTTCCCTGAAAAAGAGGAAGCAATCGGCATGATCTTCCACGATCTCGAACGCCAGGATATTCGCGAGACGATTCTTGCAACCGGCAAGCGTATCGGCGGTAGAGCTTGTGATGAGATCAGAAAAATCACCTGCGAGCTTGATATTCTTCCTCGCGCACACGGATCAGCGCTTTTTACAAGAGGAGAAACTCAATCTTTGAGCGCTGCTACTCTTGGGACAAAGCTTGACGAACAGCACATTGACAATATTCAGGGCCAGTATGACAAGTCATATATGCTGCATTACAATTTTCCACCCTATTCTGTTGGTGAATGTAAGCGTATGGGTTCAGTCGGCCGTCGCGAGATCGGTCATGGACATCTTGCAGAGCGTTCAATCGCACCGGTACTTCCTGATGAAAAGAGTTTTCCATACACTATCCGTGTCGTTTCAGAAATCACGGAATCAAACGGATCATCATCAATGGCAACAGTCTGTTGTTCATCACTGTCACTTATGGCTGCTGGTGTTCCGATTAAAGGCCATGTAGCAGGTGTTGCAATGGGACTTATTAAAGAGGGTGATAAGGTTGCGATTCTTACTGATATCCTTGGAACCGAAGACCACGTCGGTGATATGGATTTCAAAGTTGCAGGTACCCGTGATGGTGTTACGGCGATTCAGATGGATATAAAAATTTTTGGTATCACACCGGAGATTATGAAAGAATCGCTCGCGAAGGCACATACCGCACGTCTCAAGATTATTGAAATCATGGAAGGGACACTTCCTGCATCACGTAAAGAGATGTCTCCATTTGCTCCACGTGTTACCACTATCACAATCGA
>CAYMGX010000283.1:0-2900 GCA_964390065.1 uncultured Fibrobacter sp.
AACACCGGCTGCTTTGAGCCTTCTTGCGCATCGCCTCAAGATAACCTTCACTTATCGTAAAGTTGAATTTCTCTTGAACCGTTGTTCCCTGGAGTGTCGTTTCAATTGACGTAAAAAAACTATCTGCAAAGTTCGAATCTTTGATATACACCATAAGTAACACAGGAATACCGGAATCCACCCCGATAGTCTCTACAATCATGTCAACATCGCTACCGACAGATGTTTCCTTTTTTGACCACCTCGCAGATGTAATCGCACTCAATTTAACGCTATATGATCCGGCTGCGACATGTGATTTTTTTATACTGCCAAACAATGTTCCTTCAGTTTCAGTTCCATCAGGTTTACTTAATGTGTAATGGACATTTGCTACCTGATACCCGCCGGTATCAACAAATGTCGCATGAAGATAATGATCCTCACCCTCTTGCGGTTCCTCAGGATCGGCAATCATGGCACTGACAAGGGCAGCGTTTACAGCACTTACATCTCCTCCGCCACCGCCACCGGCACCAGCACCGGCTCCACCGCCTCCACCTCCGGCACTAACTTCTCCTATAAGCACGGTCGGGCATCCCATGATAATACTTGATGGCGGCCCGACGCAAACGGCCATATCACCCATTCGTGCTGCCGGCATATTTCCAATAAGGACACCAGTACTTCCCAGCGATATCGGCCCTCCAACATGGGGTACATATCCGGTAAACATAGGACATACATGCATATCACCAAGTCGTGCTGCGGGCATCCCGCCAATCAACACGGTTGGAAATCCAACAGTAATTACACCACCATGGGCAGTCGGATCACCCAATCGAGCAGCCGGTTTTCCCATTTAACCTCCTGAAGAAGTGACATGTGACACGTAACGAGTGACGAGAGTGCCAGGACAAAATAACAATTTAGCTAAAAGTACAAACGATACTACTTAAACAGACATTTTGACATTTTCCGGATGATTACCTTGATAAAAACCATTTTGAGACAAATACGGAAATTCTCGCAAAATGCAATTTTTTGTGAACGCTTTTAGTAAGATATTTTGCGGGCGAATGGGAAGGCAAGAGGAAAATGTAGATTAAGGGGGAGGGAAATTGTGGATAGAATTCAGAATTCAGAATCCAGTAGCAAGTGCAAAAAAGTAAAATCCTTTTTGAAACATTGTTTTCGTAACTGCTTTTGAAAACAATGTTCTATAGATTACAAAATAACACTGAACACGTTTACTACTGAACAATAAGCGTTGATGTTAAACAGGATACCTTATTTTTAAATACTACCTGATAGGTTCCCCGTTGCAAACCATTAATCACCGTTTTTCCCTCTCTGACAACCTGGCTCAGAACAAGTCTGCCAGCTATGGTGTACAAACTCAGCACACCTTCCCTATCCGGATTTTGAACTACAGCAGACCCTTTACCGGTGCAATAAACATTTAAATTTGTATTTACATTTGCAGTTTTATTCTGTAAATGATGCGGCTGATCGGTTGAACCTGTGGCGCCACAGGAAAAATCTATCAGTGATGCATGCTTGTCATGGAATACTTTCAGCTCATTTTTACACATGTTCCAGCTTCCGAAGTTGTCAACACTGTCATATGACCATGGCATGATCCCGGCATAACCGTTTGCATACGCATTGTCGATCATCTGCTTAAGGGTGTATTTTCCTTCAACACCAGGGTTTTCTCCAATAAGTGCAGGTTTGTCAAGATTCCAGAATTCGGGTGTTTTTGTTGTCTGAAACGGATCATAACCCCATTCAGAATTATACATCCAGTCGTAATAATGTATCTGATAAAAATCCAGCTTCGATCCAGGTTTATTGTATGCGTCAGTAAATGATGAATCACTCCAGTAGTGAGCTTCCGCGGGACCTATCTTTGTTGAATTCCACTTTAGACAAGCGGATCCAACGGTGACCATCTTTGATGAATTCGCGTGAATCGCTTCTGCAATCATGCCGCAAAAACGCACCATCTCTTTTTTACTTACCAGCTGTACCGTTGTCCCGGGTCCACTGATACTCCACTCCGGTTCATTAATAATTTCCCAGGCAAACAGATTGCAGGTATTTGCAAACCTCTTTACCATAGGAATAAGTGCATTATTTACATACGAGACCGTTTTGAGCGAATCTTTTATAAGATCCGCATGAAGCCCCGCGTATTTTCCTGCTGATCCGGTAAAATCCTTGGTCATATCAAACGACCATAAACACGGCATCACCATAACATTATTTTCTGCACCAATCCGGAATATATCTTCAAGATTTGAGAGAAAATTCACATCAAGTCCGCTTACCGCTCCATCAGCATCGAATTCCGGTGATGTTCGGCCATCACAGTGTATCCATAACCGGACACAGTTGACACCATACTCTTTACACTGCTGAAATAATGTATGAAAGAAGGTGGAATCATAGAGCGCTCCCCACTGATAATGCGTTCCTGCATCAGAGCCGAATGCATTCCAGGGTACATTCATACCATTTATGTAGTAATCTTTTCCATTGTATTTTATTGTATTTGCAGGAGCTGCATTGACAGTATGCAAAATCATACTGCCCATTACCATGGCGATCAAACATAACAAACGCATTTTCATTGTAACCACCTCTGACGATAAAAAAAGACTTCCCGGAAAAAAATACACCGGGAAGAGTAATCTGTCAATTATCAATTCTCTGATACCCTACCTGATCACAGAGAGAGGCTGTGAAACAGTTTGCATGCTATCAGATATGAAACGTACTAAATACATTCCATTAGATATATCAGCAGATTTAATAGTGAGCATATGTGTTCCGGCTGAATACATTTTCGGATTAAGACGGGCAATTGATCTGCCTGAAACAGAAATCAGCTCAAATGTACCAAAGACCGCCCGTGG
>CAYMGX010000284.1:0-2859 GCA_964390065.1 uncultured Fibrobacter sp.
TGGTCTGGCATCTGAGCAGGATGTGGATTTCAAAAAAGAACCCTTTACATCACTGTATCAGCGAAGTCTCTATCAATCGTTCCGTGGATTGACACACAGGATATTCGGTTTTCTGGAATCAGCGATAGAGTCAAACAACTTCGCCCCTGAACATATCGAAAAATTCAAAAGTACCATCCGGCTTCGCAGTGAGATAGATATGCTATTCAAGAGATCTGTTACCACCAGAATAACTGCATATCGTACAAGAATTCACGGTGATTATCACCTGGGCCAGATTCTCTTTATGGATGAACAATTCCGTATTTGCGACTTTGAGGGCAATCCAAGAAATACCTTAAGCGAACGACGACTCAAACGATCTCCGCTAAGCGATGTTGCATCAATGATCCACTCATTTTTTAATGTTGCCCACCTCGCATTAGTTAATAAATTACAAATTCAACCAAGAGACCGTGACTCGCTATTGCCACAGGCACAAACCTGGGCATTGACAATGACAAATATTTTCCTTGGCGCATATTTTAACTCATTACAGCAGACATTTCTGGGTATATCATCAATAAACACAACGCAGACATTCCTCCAGTTATTTTTACTTGAACAGTCACTTATCGATATTGAAAAGACATTGTACCCTGGCAATCAAATGATTAATACATTGCCGCTTTGTCTTAATTATTATTTAAAATTACCGGCATTTACATCCTTGTCTTCATTTCAGGAATTGCCTCCAGGCAATAAATCATGAGATAAACCCGTTAAATCTGTTAGTCAACAAATATTCATCAGATAACATTATCAGTCAGGAGCAGTAATGACAAAAAGCTACGGAATTCTATTACCGGTATTTTCACTGCCCGGAGGTCATGGTATTGGCGATTTTGGTTCGTCAGCATACAATTTTGTTGACCAGCTATCAGAATTTAAGTGCGCATACTGGCAAATACTTCCGCTGAATCCGGGAACAATTGAAAATGGTTATTCACCCTATTTCAGCACCTCTGCCTATGCAATAAATCCACTTTACATTTCTCTTGACTTGCTGCGGGATAATGAATTATTGACCGGTAATGAACTTACAGCAATCCCTGAAATACCTGTTGAAAATGTTGAATATGACAAAGTAAGAACACTCAAAATGCCCCTGCTTATCCGTGCGGCTCACCGGTTTCATCCTGATAACCACTATTTTGAATTCTGTAAAATAAACCAGCACTGGCTTGATGACTACGCTTTGTTTGAGGTACTCCGATATACCACATTAAAACCATGGACAGATTGGGATGCAGCAGTTCGCGACCGGAAACAAAGTTCAATCGACAATCTTAACAATATTTATAGAGAAGAAATACGCGTTCAAAAAGTGCTTCAATACTTTGCAATGACACAGTGGAAAAGGCTGCTGGCCTATTGCATTGACAAAGGTATTTCAATAATCGGTGATATGCCGATTTATGTTTCACTTGACAGCACCGAAACATGGACAGATCCTCAGTTTTTTAAACTTGACAATAACAAACAACCGGTGGCAGTATCCGGTGTTCCGCCTGATTATTTCAGCGCTACCGGACAATTATGGAACAATCCTGTATATAACTGGGATGAACATAAACGTACTGGCTTTACATGGTGGATAAAGCGACTGCGTCATCTGTTTTCATTGTATCATATCGTCCGGATAGATCATTTCAGAGGGCTGGTACAATACTGGGAAATCCCGGCAGGCAAGCCGACAGCAGTTGTTGGCGCATGGAAGGATGTCCCTACGTATGATTTATTTGACACATTACAACATGAATTTACAAATTTTCCGGTGCTATGCGAGGATCTGGGAATCATTACCGATGATGTAAAGGAGGCAATACTTCGTTATAATTTTCCCAGCATGAAAGTGCTGCAATTTGCTTTTGGAGATGCCAACAGTAATAACCCGTATCTGCCAGTTAATTATAGTGACAATTGCATTGTTTATACCGGTACACACGATAATATGCCAACACTTGGATGGATTCAATCGTCTGCGACTGCACAGGAACTGCAACGACTGCAAGACTATTCAGAATTTGTATCAGACAATCCAGTCGAACTCGTATGGAAATTGATTGAAATGGCCCTTGGATCAAACGCATCAATAGCAATTATCCCGCTGCAGGATGTTTTAACATTGGGAATCAATGCACGAATAAATGATCCGGCAAAGCTTCATGGCAACTGGCAATGGCGTTGGAATGATACAGTACTTCCGGCAGTTGATGCATTATCACGATTGTTTACAATCAGTAAATGGGCAGGACGTTTGAACTCAACAATTAATTTATGCCCTGATGATTAGTACTTATGATTAAGAGTGCAGACCACAATTCCCGGGTCTGCACTCTCCAGATCACTTATCGATGAAGATCAAATCGATCGGCGTTCATGACTTTAATCCAGGCTGCGACAAAATCATTTATGAATTTTGTTTTGTTATCATCGCACGCATAGACTTCAGCGAGCGCCCGCAACTGTGAATTGGAACCGAAGATCAGATCGACTCTGGTAGCGGTCCATTTGAGTGTACCACTCTTTCTATCAACACCATCAAACAGGCAGGTATCATTCTGTGACGGTTTCCAGACTGTTGACATATCAAGTAGATTTACAAAAAAGTCATTTGTCAGCGTTTCCGGTTTTTTTGTAAATACTCCGTACTGCACCTGACCGTGATTACAATTCAGCACTCTCAGGCCGCCAATAAGCACTGTCATCTCCGGTGCTGTCAATCCAAGCAGCTGTGCCTTATCAATAAGCAAATCTTCTTCGCTTACGGTAAATTTTGTTTTTAGATAATTTCTAAAACCATCGGCTACAGGTTCA
>CAYMGX010000285.1:0-2855 GCA_964390065.1 uncultured Fibrobacter sp.
TGAGATGAACACTGCGTTTGCGGCCTTACGGTATTCGCGATATTTACGGGTCATCCGGTATATCGAACAGAATGGCTCATCATTGATTCTGGCCTGAACCTCCGTATATGTCAAGCGAGTTACTTTAATTGTTGATAATACAATGTCAAATTTCCCGATTGAGCCATCATCGTTGAGATCAATGCCGAAGGAAAGCGCTGGTGATAGTGTCTGTAATCCAAGACCGAACAGATCTGTTGTCTGGGGTGGGAGCATGGTGACATGTTTTTCCGGCAGATACAGCGTTGTTGCAAGTCCGCGTGCATAAAGATCTGCCGGACTATCCGGGGTAATCACCGATGACGGATCTGCGACATGTACCCATAACCGGTTGCCATCAATACTGATTGCATCATCCGGATCCCTGTTTCCCTCGTCGTCAATTGCGTATGCAGCAAGACCGGTCAGGTCAATACGGGGTTCATCAGGAATTGCACCTATTGGCGGATAGGTACAGTCCGTTGTTAATCCTGAACGTTTGATATAGGGATTAACGGTATAATCCCATACCTTAAGTTTTAACAGGAGCGCATGTGCGGTTACTGCCGAGTCCTGAAGCGATAGTTCCTTTAAAATACGGCAGGTGCTTGATTTACCAAACGCAACATCTTCAAGCTGCGCAAGCCGCGGATGGTCATCAGGAATAATTGCGTTTTTTCGTACCCGGTCAATAAATGCATTCCAGGCGTCCTTTTCAGCATTTTTCTGGTTTTTCTCCGCTTGCAGTTTCTGGATTTCATCAGGTGTACGGACTGTGATTTTGTCCAGTGTACCGGTAATAAGCAGATTGTCAAAAAGCAATTTACAAATTGCCCAGGCACTTGCGGGTGTAAACGAATCATAGATCAGATCAGACAGTTCTGCAAGTGTGGTTGTTTCACCACTCATCATTGAACATGCCTCATCAATTTCACCAATTGGCGTATCTTCAATATCAGAGAGCTTTACCAGCGGCCCCTCATGAAGCAGCGTAATGTCCTTATCACGTA
This sequence comes from uncultured Fibrobacter sp., assembly GCA_964390065.1. Lineage (GTDB taxonomy): Bacteria > Fibrobacterota > Chitinivibrionia > Chitinivibrionales > Chitinispirillaceae > JAAZBG01. Next base: position 1,029 of record CAYMGX010000285.1, read on the forward strand.
CAGATACTCTTTTTTTGTCCAGTAATTCGATTTCAATCTTGGCACCAGTACTTATCACTATCGCAGGTGCGGATTTGTATAGAACCAAACTGTTTTTTTGAATCATATAAGTGTCAGAGTCCTCAGTAACAGAGACCACGTTTTTTCGGGGTTTCCGTATAAATGTAACAGTTCATTAGTTGTCAGGCAGTTTTTTTCTTAAATACTTTCTTGATAAGATCGCCAACTGTCTGGGTTACTAAATCACCCACAGATGCCAACGCTGCTACAGGATCACGGCGGATTTTGACTTCCTGTTTGCCAACCATATAAAACAAGCCGTCAAGTGCTTTACCTGTTGCGAAATTTACAATGTCGGTGTTCAAAGGATCAACAGAGTTAACACCAGTGCCAGAGATTGCCTCAAGTGCCGTAGTTGCTGGTATTGATGTCAATAAACTTGTTGATGCTGCATTTGATTTAAGTGTCTGATAGGCGTAGGCGACTTTATTATAGTTAACAGAAAAATCACTCCATAAACCTTTAACGGTGAATTCAGTTCCAAATGCAGTTACCTTGACAGCACTAAATGCGCTGTCAACAATAGGAGTAAAACCGCTTGTCAAAACATCGCTTGTTGTTGAATCTAAATACTTTGTTGCAGCGGTTGAATCCTTGCCAAGCAGGATATCACGAGCAGATGTAAAGGACATTTGGATAATTGCTTCTTTAAAGACATCAACAGAAAGATCAGCAGCTTTTTCGGCACCCCGGTTTAATCCCCGGATCATTGCTTCTCGATATTGTGACAAATCAATACCGGCTGCAGCAAGTAGTGCCTTTCCAGCAGTATTTCCGTTAAGAAGATTAACTGTTTCGATTGCTTTATTGGCATCAGGGGGAAGATTGATCTTGATCAGCTCATTGGCAAAGTATCCGGTAATCTCATTGAAATTATTTGTTGTACCGCTTGTATCACTTAGTGTAATTGCTGCAGTTTTGGATCCAAGCACCAGCGCTTCCTTAAGTCCGGAAATAATTTCTGATTCTGCAAGATCTGTCGTTAATGGATTAAGATCATCAAGCTGAGATATATAATCACATGATATAAACACCAGTATCGATAGCAGCAATATCATCGCTAAAGATAACTTACTTTTTTCCATGATACCCTCCATTTGAAAATGTACGCATACTGAATTCAAGAATCGCTATTCAGTTGAACAGACAGACACATAAAGTTCATATAACTGCTGCTGACATAATATACATAAATGGTTCGGTTAGTTAAACTATTGTGACAGGGATAAGTAAAATATTGCAATTACATAGGGGGCTATTTGTATTTAGAGATTATGGACGGAAATGTTTTGACAGGAAAATATCCACTGATTTTTATACAGATACAGAGACCTTTCACTTAAAGGTCTCTGTTTAAGTAAGATACAGTATAGCAGTTATCACTTGGTTGTCTTTGTAAATAATGTCGTTATCAGATTGATGACGGTGTCGTCGGTAGCAAATTCAATTGCGGATGCTAATGCAGCAACCGGATCACGACGGATCTTAACTTCCTGTTTACCAACCATATAAAACAATCCTGCGAGTGCCTCACTGGTTGCGAAGCTTACAACGTCGGTGCTGAGTGGGTCAATAGAGGTTATACCGGCATCTGAGAGTAATTTAAGAGTTGCTTTGGCTGAAAACGATTTTCCAGGATCTGTTGATGCCGCCTCAGTTGTAAGTCTTTGATATGCTATGGCAACTATATTGTAATTTTCAGAAAATTCACTCCAGAGCTCATTAACCGTGAGCGTTTTGCCGAAAGCTGGTACCATAATCGTACTG
>CAYMGX010000286.1:0-2738 GCA_964390065.1 uncultured Fibrobacter sp.
CAAGTGAACTCACGAATCAGTTGAGTGAAAAAGATGTAATTAATGTACTTGAACTTGTGCTTCACGAATATCCGATTGACAGTACAGCACTGTTTCTTACCGGCCACTCAATGGGGAGTGGTGGTACCTGGTACATTGGCGGGAAATATAGATCCTACTGGAAAGGGCTTGCGCCGATGTCAGGTCCGTTTGTTCAGGAAACCGGGTACCCCTGGGACAGTCTTCACACCATGAATTTTTTTGTTACTGAAGGAACACAGGCACCATCACTTGACGGAAGCAGAACATTGCGTACATGGATGACCTCAAAGAACTTCAAGTTGACCTATAAGGAAGTCAACGCGGATCATGGCGGTATGGTTCCACTTGTTCTGCCTGATGTATTCAGTTTCTTTGATAGCTGTCGTAACAGTCCTGTCGCGATTTCATCAAAGCAAACTACCTCACACCAAAAAGATTATAGTAAGTTCTCTGCGAACTATACATCATCTCAATCATTGCGAATAAAGTTTTCTTTAGTAAATAAATACTCAAATGCGACGTTAACGGTGTTGGATATTACAGGAAGAAATCACTATACCGGTGTTTTTTCAACAGCTGACAGTGAATTGTATGTAAATAACCTGTTGCTTTCTGCAGGCATCTATCGCGCACTTATCAGAACTGGTTCACAGAGTGACTGTGCTGGTTTCATCGTGGTGAAGTAATCGCGGTATAATTTTCAGGCGATGCGTAACAATTAATATTTTGTATTTGTCAATGTGTGATGAGCCACAACAGATACTCTGGATGACTTCCAAGTAAACTCTGGGCTGCATTTACATTGTAAACTATACAATCAACGTCTTCGGCCAGCAAATATTTCGTGTTTTTTCAATGGTAGTGATTGACATATTGGTACACTGTACACCGATTCAGCATTGGAGTCTGAAACATTATATAAAACTGAAGGCGGCACACTTCCCTTTGACACTCATTGTCTGAACCGTGATTAAAAGGATTACAGGATAGCCTTGATTTTATAAGTAGATCAGGACAATCATGTTAAGCAAGTAAATCAAGGTTCAGACAACGGCACAAGACCTGCAAAAGAAACCAAAAGCCTAACTTCTTAGTCCCTCTTGAAAAAAATGGTCGCATATGCTTATCTACATATGCGACCATTTAAATAATTCAATTTACGTGCTTACTTGCGATCAAACTTAATCCTTAATTAAACGGATTGGATATCCATAGCTTTTTGTAGTATAATTCCACATTTGAGCTGGCAGCCATGAAGAACTAGCATCAAGCCATAAATACCAGACACCAGGGTCTGAGCTCCACAGAGAATAGTTATTAGTAATCGGAGTAAAATCCCCAGATCCACTTCGTGTTGGTGTTGCTATTGCGGTGAAACCTGTAGTGTTAGTTGCAGCAGGATTATCACTAGTTGCTATCAAAACCTTACAATCCTTATCTATGTAATTAATTAACTCATTATATTCCTCCTTAGTAGGAACATGCCATCCTGCCGGAGCTAGGTTGGAAGTTATGGCTGCATACCAATTATACAACGCTCCATAGGTTTGTCCTTCAGTAACACTATTATTAGGCCAGCAGTATGCGGTACGTTCTTGCTCACCACGATATACCCATTCATCTGAATTTATAGCATTGTATATCGAGCCCCCATTTCTAAGTCGTGTCGTTCTAAGGTTTTGTACCAGCCAGGTTTGAGAACCTATTGTCACTGCGTCATACTTGTTTCCATCATAATCAACTACTATCCACCTTGCATACAGAACCACATCCTGATTTTCAATAGTAAATGAAGTAACTGGAGAATCACTTGCTTTATAATTTTTAGTTCTACTCCATCCATCGAAAACGAATGCTGTTTTTGTCAGATTACCAGTTAGTACTGTAACATTACTGTTAGCGGCATATGGCTTCGAATCAACCGGGACAGTTCCGCTTCCGCCATTCGCATCATATGTTACAGAATATGTTACTGACCATTTTCCGTAAAAGGATTTATTACCGGTAGATCCTTTTGCTATTGATGTTATTTGGGAACCACTCAGATTTGATGTTCCATACCATCCACTAAATACAGATCCGGATTTCGTAGGCGTTGGAAGGTTAAATGTTTCAGTTTCAATGGTATAACTTGTCGGAGTACCACCATATGCCGCTCCGTCAAGAGTGTATGTTATACTATATGATTCGGGAGTCCATTTTGCGAAAAAAGCCTTATTGCCAGTGGTTCCTTTTGTTATCGATGTTATTTTAGAACCACTTAAATCTGATGAGCCATACCAACCGCTGAATAAGTAACCTGTCTTCGTTGGCGTTGATAGATTAAATGTTGTGCTTTCAATATTATAGTTTGCTGGTGTGCCACTATATGCTGCACCGTCAACAGTATATGTTATGCTATATGACTCAAGAGTCCATTTTGCATAAATAATGGCATCACCAGAACTCATTGTAAACTTGCCACTTCCAGGAGTGTAGCTTGTACCTGTACCATCCGATTTTGAATTCCATCCGGCAAAGGTATATCCGGTTCTTGCAAGGGACCCGGAATTTGTTTTGACAGTCACCTGATCACCACTTGCATATGTTGCATCATCTGTCGGCACAGTGCCACTTGTTGATCCATTTGCATTATACGTAACACCATACAAAAGAATGAGCGTTGCCGGTAAACTTGTATCTGCGCCGCCGCTATTTGTCACGATACAGCGATATGT
>CAYMGX010000287.1:0-2733 GCA_964390065.1 uncultured Fibrobacter sp.
CATTATACACAGGTTCAATCCAGAAACATCCATTCTTTACACAATCAGCAATCCATGATTCTGAAAAGTCAACACTATATTCACTTTTGAATTTTCTACGCTGTCGATCAAGCGGCATCGAATACAGAAACTTCTCGATAATAAAATGCGTAATAAGCCCAGGACCCGCGTTACCCTTATTTACTGGAAGTTCAGGAAGTTTGCCGATAACAATACCACTTTTTTGTGGCTGCGCATATTTTGGACGAACAATCTTAACAATATGCAACTGTGATGGTGTATCCATCTCATAGTACCAACTAATTTCTTCACCGATTAATTCCAGTCCACTTACATCACCATCAGGAACAATTGTGGTCTCTTTAACCGGAAGATGCTGCGGCATAGTTCCACGACCGTGCCCGGTAAGTGGTTTTGCTGTATTCTGAGAAGATGATCGTTTATACGCTATATCTTTTTGGGAATTGTTTGCATTGTCATTATTCTGCTGTGTTGCAATATCAAGCTCAAGTGCCATCTGCAACTCATCAGCAGGAATATGTCGTTCTGACTTTGTACCAAACACCTGACGCTTAAACCACTCAAGCTCCATTGACAATTCTGTTACCCTGTTGGCCAGATCATCATTTTGTTTTGTCAAAGTATTGTTTTGTGATGTAATAGTAATTATTGTGTTTATCAAATCTTGACGCGGAGCAACAATGAGACTGTCTTGTGTTAGTGTTTTCATACACAAACAATATAAAAGACGCATACCTTTTAGTAAAGTATATTATACTAATTTATATCGTTTATTTCGCTTGACGCTTGTTAGATCAATACCTTCAATGATACAAAGCAGTTGTTCGTAGGCAAGGGAAATCGTTTCTGGTGAATTATATGTTGCAGAATCCACAGGAGGCATTTGAAATGTTCCCATTGTAAACTTCCGGTAAACCACGTCGAGAAAAGTAGAATCTACATTCGGATTTGAATGTAATTTATTAAAAGACGGACATCAGGCGGCTTTTGAGTTGGTGCTGATGGAAACAGAAGAGGTGGAAGTTGATGCTGCTGGCTTCCAGGTAGTAAGAAGAAACTGCTTTGTTGTTGTACAGGTATCCTTCGGCAGTTCAGTCAGTAGTTCTTTGAAATATTCGAGTGGTTTATGTCCCTGCATTTTTGCTGTTCCGATGAGGGAGTATATGATAGCCTGCCATAATGCAGCATCTTCAGACCCAGCAAACATAAAGTTTTTTCTGCCAATAGCGAAGGGGCGGATCTGATTTTCAACAAGAATGTTACTGAGCTCAATGCGACCATCAGTTTGGTAAGCATCAAAATACTTCCACTGATTGATTGCATACGACAGTGCAATTCCGATTGGTGATTTTGGGATCACATCGTCTTTGGTAATCTCTGCATCCATCCACTCCTTGAGCGCATTCATCGATGGCACTACTTTTTCAATCCGTAATGCGAGACGCTCATCATGAGTTACGTTATTATCGCGTGCGCATTGTTCAACTTCATACCACGCACGCATTGTGTCAAGCACATAGCGCGCACGCTTGACATCATACTTTAACGCCTTCTCAAATCGTCTTCGAAGATGATCCATGCACCCTGCACGAATTAAGTTATTACTTCTGATAATTTCAGAGTACCCTTCATAGCCATCAATCTGAAGCGTGCCTTTGAAATTTTTGAGAAATTCCGACGGCCCACCACTCGATCGACTTTTCTGATAATCAAACAAAACAATCTTTCGTATCGGATCATGATATACCCAAAGATACCCCTTCATTGTTTTTCCGGTTTTATTCTTTGTTATTACAGGAATCGGGGTTTCATCAGCTTGCAAATACGTTGATTGCAGCAGTAGTTCTTTATGATCTTCATAGACAGGTTTAGCCCAGAACGCTGTATTTTTAACAAGATCGGAAAGCCATGATGTAGAAAATGAAACTTTGTAATCAAGCTCAAACATCTTTCTCTGGCGATCAAGTGGAATACTGAATTGAAATTTGTTGATAACAATAGTTGCCTGGAGTGATGGGCCTGCATTACCTTTGTCAACTGGTAATGCGATTAGTTTACCAATGTGAACAGTGTTATCACTGGTACGTATGTACTTGGGTCGTGTAGTTCTGATCACCTTAAGCTGTGACGGTGTGTCTAACTCATAATGCCATGATACTTCATTGCCGATGCATTTCATTCCTGTAGTATCAACATCTGGCAAAACAACGACATCTACAATTGGAAGATGAGATGGCATCTCACCACGGCCGTGGCCTTTGGGTTTTGTGTCGGCACCTTTTTTATTACGTATAAATGAAACAACTCTGGTAGATTCTGCTTCATTATTGTCAAGTTCTGATTTGCTGATTACATCAAGCTCAAGAGCCATCTGCAAATCATCAGAAGGTATAAACCGCTCTGATTTAGCACCAAAGACTTGTCTTCTGAGCCAATCATTTTGAATTGATGCAGCCGATGCATCGTTTGTTAATCTGCATATTTCTTTTTCTTGTGCGGTAATGGTGTGTTGAAGCTGCTCAATGCTGGCATCAAGTTCAGCTATAATTGCAATTAATTCGTGTCGGGGTTGTACAATAAGACTGTCTATGGTATATGTTTTCATATATTGACTATAAGATAGAACGCGCTCAACCTTTTAGTCAAAATATATCTACACATACTACTGTTTATTTGTTGGTACATTATTCGTTACTGCATATATCTTTTTTG
>CAYMGX010000288.1:0-2707 GCA_964390065.1 uncultured Fibrobacter sp.
TTGTCCCTGACGCATCAGTCTTAACAATGTCAATGACTTTGAACGTCGTGGAAGAATAGGTTATCTTGAAATCATGAATCATCTCTTCAGTGATGACTACTTCCTTGTTGAATGTTAATTCGATCATATCAATAAAACCATTACCACTGGTGTCACGTGTAATTGCTGCAGTTAATTCTGCAGGAATCGTATTTACTCGAACATCAATGGAGTCAATAAGCTCCTTACCATCCATGGAATGTTTTGCAACAATTCTACCTGTCTGAATCTCTGCATTTCGCCCGGGATAGAATTCAAAATCAGCAGCAGTTTGTGATGTCAATTTATTAATAGTACCGGTGGTATACCAGCTTTCTACAAATGGCTTTTGCATAACGACATTACCATATTTATCATAGATAATTGATGTATACGTTGATGTAACCTGATCATATTCAAATACTTCTGTACCTGTTATCGACCAAAGTTTGTCATCGGTTATGTCAATTTTATCAGGAGCTGCCGGACGTAACCTGAAATCTTTTTGATCAACATGATTATTTCCCACATCAACGCGAAGTGTGTGAACACTATCAGTTCTGTCGTAGGGGAATGGTGAATAGTAAGCAATAAACTTAATAGTATCAATACCACTCTTAAAACACTGATTGTGTTTGATTGTTGATGAAAATTTCTGATTTAGGTCTGTCCAGTTACCATCAACAGCAATTCGAGGATTCGGGAGATCCCTGTTTGGTGGATTTGCTAATAGGTCGTTGTAGATAACCTGCTGCGTTTCGTTACCACCACTACCTAAACAATAATTTCCCGGAATAAGACCATCAGAGTTGTAAATTCTAACCTCTGCAAGCAATGTATCACCTGCAATTCTTTTTTCTGCTGGTGTAATTATTGTAAGTTCAACCTTTTGAATTGGTTCAAGTGTAACAGTAACAGGAATTTTAAGATCAGGTTTTTGAGCGCACTCTGAAGGATCAATGAATGGTCTGTATAAATGTAATGTATTTTTCCCTTCAGTTATCGGGTCAAAAGTCCACCGTGAGCTTTGATCAGGAGTTGGAATTGTAAAGGTTGGAGGCGATCCCAGTTCCCACTTAGCTTCAGTTACAACCCACTCTTCTGTACCGGCTATTTGACCTTCTGCTGTATATACTTTGCGCTCTCCAGTATGAATGTTTATTGATGTGACAACTTGATTTTGTTCATCTTTCAATCTAAGGGCAACAATGCATCTGCTTTCCAAATTAACAATCAAACTATCAGAAATAAGATTAGGCATACTTACAATAGCAACAGATGTTCCTTTGTCAATTATTTTGGCCATTACACCCTTATATGCAGAATCAGGAGTTGCTTTTATATTGATATTGCTATTTGTGGCCGTCCAGGTAGTGTTGTCTTTGTCAGCAAGATACATGAAATTTCCATCTTTATCTCTAACAACTGCAAATACACTTCTATCATTAGTATTTGTAAGAGTAATTTCACCTAATGGTACATCATTCCGTAGATCCTGAACTTTTGCTTTAACTGTACCAGCAGAATCGTAAAGAGAAATATTTTCAATTGAAAGGTGATGAGGATTACAAGGCTTTACATAAACAGGAACTCTTGTGCTAACCTCAATACCAAGTATTGAGTCGTACGTTGTTCCTATGAGAGTATCTGTAGTATATGCTTCAGTAGGAGTAAAAGTTAGAATATCACCAATCTGATATCCTCCGGAAGACCCTTTGTTACCTTTAATTGTTGATGCCCCATTTGCTCCTCGAATGGTCCATTTGACTTTTTCAGATAGTTCTTTGTTAATTTCAAAGTCCGAAATAACAACTGCAGTTGCATTATTAGCTGATCCAGCACACGCAGTGTCTGACGACATATTAATTTTCAAAGTGTCTCGTTCATGTTTGAAAAGATTCGTCTCAATACGTATACTTGACAGATCTGTATGACGCTCCGCGAAAAAGAGATCAAAACTATACTCCGTATTAGTCTTCAGCCAGTCCGCGACTGTGAAACTACCTTCAGCAGGTCGGTGTCTTCCACCAAGATCCATTACAAGAGAGTCATTAATGAATGCCCACACATCGTCATCACCCCTAAACGTGAATGTCTGGGCTTGCTCCGTTTTAGTAAACGTAAAATTGAGGTGCATTGTAAATGAATAATTATGATTTTTGCCTGGAATTTCCATTCCGTAAGAAGCTGGGGGGGAGTACTTGTCTAAAGGAAAAAAAGCAGTATCATCATACCTATACATATTGGTTCCTTCGACACGAGTAAATCTCAGACTGTCTTTAATGACTTTATTTATAAATGATGTATCGGTCCCGGCGTCCATTGTACCTGTTTGTCTACCATTAGTACCATTAGTACCATAAGTCGGAATGGTATTATCACCTTGCGCACCATCTTCAAACGAACGATACCAATACTTTATATATGCATTCATAACTATTTTACTGGGATCACTTGTAGCTACCGGTTTGCCATCTTTATCCAAAAATGTTTCTACCATTCCTTTGGCAACACCAACAGGGATATTCTGTTCGAACTCTGGATTACTACCATCAGAATGAAAATCGTAATAGGTGACGGGTATCCAGATTTCATCCTTCAGGATACCACCCTGGGAGAAAACGTTTGACGACCACAGCAATGCTACACCACATATCCAACCAATGAATGATCTTTTGGTAATCTTCAT
>CAYMGX010000289.1:0-2690 GCA_964390065.1 uncultured Fibrobacter sp.
ATGATATGCAATTGATTATTTGACAATTTTGTGTTGTTTAAGGAGCATTTCACACTCATTGTGAGATCATTACAAAATGTTCCAATAAACCTTAAGCAGAATAAAAGGGTGAAGCCAAAAGTAAAACCGGTTACGATTTCCCTAATTCATCAGCGCGTTTTGTTGCGTTGACAACTGCAGTGATTACTGCATCTTTAAATCCATTTTCTTCAAGTGCCTTGAGTCCGTAAGCAGTTGTTCCTGCGGGTGACATTACTTTGAGTTTTAGTGCGTTGGTATTTTCACCGGTTTCGTGTGCCATACGCGCAGAGCCGATTACGGTCTGAATCGCAAGTTCCCGGGCTGTCGCATAGGGTAAACCGGCTGTTACACCACCCTCAATAAGCGCCTCGATAAACAGATACACATACGCAGGTCCCGATCCGCTCAGACCAGTAACAACATTAAGCTGTTTTTCAGGAACAAACAAACACTTACCCACTGCAGTGAAAATTTCTTCAGCGATCATTTCGTCATTCTTATTACAATTTGCATTCAGCGCGCATGCACTCATTCCCTCACCGACAAGTGATGGCGTATTGGGCATTACCCTGCATATTCTTGCTTGTGACGGAAGCAGGTTCAGCAGCGACTCCAGACTTACCCCCGCAGCAATAGAAATCCAGAGCGGCTTTACTTTATCAGAATCATTTACTTTGGATAACGATGCAACTGCCGATACGATATCCTGAGGTTTGACAGCAATAATAATTGCATCGGGAATATTCTTACCGGTAAACCAATCCTGCGGTTTTTTAATGTCAACATCAAGACCATCAAGACACATTTCAACCTGGTCATACGCCATGATTGTAACGTTATCACCATATTTTGATCTGAGTCCGGCAATAAGCGCCTTCCCCATATTTCCTGTTCCAAGTATTGCAACTTTACTCATGATTATCACCTTGTATACTGTACTGTTTGCGTATTACTGATTTTTGACACACTACGACTTTTTACAAATCGTCTTTGGTAACCAACTACCCCGCACTGTGCAGAAACGTGGCAAGTATTACTCTTGGGGGAATGTTGACAACTTTTCGATTATGAAACTGAAACGTTCCTGGGAGAAATGTAATGTGCAGTTTAAGTCCCTGCACATTATCAAAAAAACAGCTAACTTCTCATGACATCAAGAAATTCTCTATTTGTCTTTGTGCTGTAAATCTTTTCAATCAGGAACTCCATCATTTCGTTCGGAGTCATCGTTGCAAGGAACTTACGCAGTACCCACATACGGTTAAGCTCTTCTTCAGAGAGAAGAAGTTCTTCCTTACGTGTTCCTGAGCGCATAAGATCAATTGCAGGATATACACGGCGATCTGCAATCTTTCTGTCAAGAACAAGTTCCATATTACCGGTTCCCTTGAACTCTTCAAAGATAACTTCATCCATACGGCTGCCGGTTTCGATAAGCGCAGTAGCGATAATGGTAAGCGATCCGCCATTTTCGATATTACGTGCTGCACCAAAAAATCTTTTTGGTTTGTAGAGCGCCTGTGAGTCCACACCACCGGAGAGAATACGTCCGCTGTGAGGAGCAACTGTGTTGTGAGCACGTGCAAGACGTGTAATACTATCAAGCAGAATAACGACATCACGATTGTGTTCAACGAGACGCTTTGCACGTTCGATTGCCATTTCAGCAACGACCACGTGACGTTCCGCGGGCTCATCGAAGGTTGAACTGATGATTTCAGCCTTGACAGAACGCTGCATATCAGTAACTTCTTCCGGACGCTCATCAATAAGGAGCACTATCAGGAACACTTCGGGGTGATTATGAAGAATACCATTTGCGATGCTCTTGAGAAGAACCGTTTTACCCGTGCGCGGCGGCGCGACAATAAGACCTCGCTGCCCTTTACCAATCGGGGTAAGCAGGTTCATGATACGTGTTGCAGCATCTTTATTATTGTATTCAAGGTTAAAACGTTCATTTGGAAAGAGAGGCGTAAGGTCATCGAAATTGATCTTTTTCTTACACTCTTCAGGATCCTCAAAGTTCACCATCTCCACGCGAAGCAATGCAAAATAACGTTCTGAATCTTTCGGTGGACGAACCTGACCAGAAACAGTATCACCGGTCTTCAGATAAAATCTTTTTATCTGTGATGGCGAAACGTAGATATCATCCGGACCACTCAGATAACTGTTGAGCGGGGATCTGAGAAAACCGAAACCATCAGGCATAATTTCAAGCACACCCTCAGCAAACATCTGACCGTTCTGAGCTGCTTCAGCCTGAAGAATTTTGAAGATGAGTTCCTGGCGGCGCAGGATACGATGCTCACCAACATTGTAAGTAGCTGCCAAATCGTTAAGTTCTAACATAGACTTGGACTTTAGTTCTGCAACATTCATTCAAACACCTCGATAGAATGGATTAAGTATGTTTAGCGGTAATAAATTTTCTGTTTAAATCTGGAAAACCCCGTGAAACTTTTTACGCTTATCTGGTATCTAGCTTCTGGAATTAAAAATTTGTGTAATGAAGAACTGATAGAAGAATTATCCACGCTGTTGTTAGTTCATACCAAAGCAAAACAGCACTCTGCTATGAAACTCTACCCTGATTTTCTGTTATGGATTATTCACTTACTAAGTTGAATAAATGCAAACGAGAAGTCTAAACAGGTGAATAGAAG
>CAYMGX010000290.1:0-2683 GCA_964390065.1 uncultured Fibrobacter sp.
TCCATCTTTTGTAACACTCAGTGACAAGGGGCTTGCGTTTGTTGATAAAGGTGAAAATAATGTCACCATGACAGCGGTGAAGTCGATTGTTGATAAAATAGTCGTGTAACCTTTCTAAACAGTACTGCTTTTACCTGGCAGTGCTGTTTTTTTGCAACTTTGTTTTCCCTCGCCTTGTGGTCTGGATCTTGCTTATTTGGTTTAATGTTAAAGACTTAAGCAGACGTAATACTTGTACACTGCCTGCTGTTTTAGAATCAATCTTCAAGTGAAATGATTGCATGTTTGCTATATTTCTTTGCAATCTTTGCATCGCTGCAAAGACACAATTGTTGGGCATAGTTCAGGAATGGCTAAATTTCTCATAGAATGTCGTTTTTGCGATTTGGCATAAAAATAGCTTAAGATTAATCATAAATATATTAGCAACTATAGACTGGTACAAAGTTTCACGTTCAGATACGTTACGTTAACTTTTAAAGGGAGGTTTTTATGCCAGGAGGAGACGGAACCGGACCAATGGGATTGGGACCGATGACAGGCAGAGGCGCAGGATTCTGCGTGAGTTATGAGACGCCGGGATTCACAAACATTATACCGGGAAGAGGTAATGCAGGATTCGGGCGGGGACGTGGCAGGGGTATGGGATGCGGTATGGGTATTGGATGGAGACATGGCAGGAGGTATCAAAGTACTCCTCTTGCAACGCAACCGGTATCATATCAGCCGGCCAGTGAACTTTTATCACTTAAAAATCAGGCAAAAAGCTTAGGAGAGGCTCTTCAGGCCATCAATAACAGAATCTCTGAGCTCGAAACAGAGACGAAGTAAATGAAATGTTACTAATCCCGGTTTGAGTTCTAACCAGTTTATGATTAGCTTATGCCGGGATTACGAAGTAACAAAAAACTCTGAACTACTTAAAACGGAGGTACAAAATGGGACTGAGAAGAATGGGTGGGGGCGGAGCGGGGCCTGGTGGTGAGTGTGTGTGTCAAGCCTGTGGTTATCGCGAACCACATCAGCAGGGACAACCCTGTAATCAAAAGAAGTGCCCAAAATGCGGGCAGATTATGACCCGTGGATAGTTAATGCGTTCAAAAAATACGCACTGCCGGAAATTCATTACACAGAAGTTTTCAGTTTGGTACAAAATAAACTGCAGGTGCTATAGGTGTTCATGATGATAGGTAATTTTGCAACAAACAATCCTGGGTCATTCACTTATTACATATTGCGTACTGCACGGAAATCCATTCCTGTTTTGATGCTTTTCATGGTTGCATTGGTAGTTCAATCCTGTTCATCAAACAATGCAACAATACAAAAAGGTGAAACATCATTACGCCTCGGTGATTACACAATGGCAACCGGCTTTTTTGAAGAAGTGCTTCACCGGAGTCCGGATAATTATGATGCGCGGGTGGGACTTGGAAAATCGCTGATTCAACAGGCTGTTAAACAGCATGATGATACGCTGCTCTGGAGTAAGGCGCTTATCAACCTGGAAGCTGCAAGAACGCTCAGGCCCCAAAGTGATATTGAGCCACTTTTGAGTGACGCATGGATGGCACGGGCAAGGATTAATCTTGACAATAAGGATACGCTCGCTGCGCTGACTGCGCTGTCGAGGACGCTTGAACTTACCCCCGGATCAACAGCCGCGTTAAATGCTGCAGGGATCATCTATTTTAAAATGGGCGATTCTGATAAAGCGCTGCAATTATTGAACAGGGCTGCACTGATTGATACTACCGATGCATTTACGTTTTTTAATGCAGGTATGGTGAAATGGTCACTCGGTGATTATGATGGTGCGCATAAAGCATGGTTTAAGGCGGTTGCACTTGCTCCGCAGGACAAGGACATTGTGTTCTGGTTTATGACTGCAGAAAAGAAAATGACGGAGGGAAGGCAATGAGCCATCGTTTGCCATCCGATTTTTCGCAGCCGGTTAAACTTGGCAGCGGCGGTTACGGAACCGTGTACAGGGCGCGGCAAAAGAATCTTAACAGAACAGTTGTTGTCAAAGTGATATATGAACGGGATGCTGTTCGTAGGGCTCAGATCAGGCGTGAAGCTAAGGTACAGGCTGAACTTGACATGACCGGCATTCCGCATATATACGATATACGTGAACGGCCTGACAGCGTTTATATAGTCATGGAATGGGTCCGGGGCTGTGATCTGAGAACCTTGCTTGATACAAAGCAAATCAGCGTGACAGAGCGCGATTGTATTATATATTATTTTGTCAAACTGGTCGCATCACTTCACAATCGCGGCTTTGCTCATCGCGATCTAAAACCGCAGAATATCATTATCACCTCAAAAGGCGTCTATCTGATCGATTTCGGTCTGACACTTAATACCGCAATAGATTATCGTACAACAATGTTTATGACAATCAAGGGTACCCCTGCATATATAGCACCGGAATTATTGCAGGGAAAAGGTACCGCAACAGATCCACTGCGCGCTGATGTTTATGCGATGGGAAAAATTATCGCAGAACTTTACGGAACGCAGACAATTCCTGAGTACGTGGACAACTGCCGTGCAGAAAATCCTGAAAAAAGATTTGTATCAGCCGCTGCAGTTCTTGACAGTATATCAGTACCGGAAGTCGCTGTACCATGGGATACCATTACAGGGTCATGTACTGCAAAAGTGCTCGCACAAC
>CAYMGX010000291.1:0-2667 GCA_964390065.1 uncultured Fibrobacter sp.
TTAACCAACTCTACAGGCCCCAGGCCGGAGCCTGGGAGGATATATCCGGCGCAGGCAAAGCCTACGCCGAACGGGGGAGCAGCAATTCGCTTTTATGGGGAATCTTTGCAATTGGTGCGATTGGGGGAATAATTTGGTTAGTCAATTACTTTGATACGCCACAAAAAGGCATTTAATGACGCGGTATTGACCTGACTAATGTTCAACCACTTCCTGTAGCATTTACTACATACAGTATGTCCGGACTACCCTCCTCCATCTCCAGACAATCCCAAAAATTTCATTTTATGCTATTCCGGAAATTTCCGGATAAATCCGAAAATATCTATTAACATCGTCAGCAACATCAAGTTTTTACAAATCTTCACATTCAATACTTATGTCATTCTTTTTGCTAAACAGGTTAAGATCCGGATATTTCCGAAAATATCCGGATATGGCCCGGAATATGGAAATGAAAGAAACAGCAATGTCAATATCAACTATTGTATTTCGCTATACCATGTAAAGTTTAATTATCCGAAAAGTTACAGCTATTTTCGAATATATCCGGATAGAGCGCTGATATGCTTATTAAGCAATAGGATAAAATACCTCAAAGGCTATACTGGTCTGCTACTTACATTATATTAATCCGCCGTTGCTTCCATTGTTTGTTGTCGAGATCCGCCAAAATCTCTGCGGTATTAAAAATTAGTTTTCGACCATACTGCCTGTAACGAATTTTGCCACTATTTTTTAATTTTTGCACGGTCACAGGTGAACAGCCCAAGTAATCAGCTAACTATCGAATTGAATAAAGTAAGCGCTCTTCATGCTCATTTGCTGGTTCAATCATTTTTGGAAAATACTTGGAAATGTATGTGTCAATTATCTCTTCCAATTCTTCTCGTGTAACTATTATTAGCTCTTTCCTGCTTATTTGTTTATGTTTTAACACATATCTATTTATGTTTTAACGCATATCTTAAGCATGATTTCACATTTATAGCTTATAAACATCTTGTGGATCGAATGAACCGACCAATATGAACTGTCGGCTATCAAGAAGTCTCGGATATGATACTCCACGTGGCACAATTCAGCACGCCACCGTATTCTGCAATCTTATCAGAATTGTATGGTACCACCCGACAGTTCTTGCTAAAAGCATCAGTAATTTTTAACAGTGCATCTTTGTCTTCTTTCAATTCAAACTGAGGTACCACAACCAGGTTGCCTGCATGAAGGTAATTAATGTAGAGCCCATCTCCGGATTTCTGGCCAGACTTTGTAAGACAGGGAAGTTCAACAGTTTTTAGTCCGTTTTTGTCAAGTACCTGTAGAAAATCGTCCAGCCATTTTCCAGGTTCCCCATAGGTGTCATTAATAAATACATTCCTCTCATCAATAAATCTAACCAGACCATCAGCATGGCCGGTCTTTTCGCCAGGATAACGAGGTATAATGATAACCCTGCATTTCAACTCCTCCTCAAGCTGTTTCAATATGGCCTCATCACTCTCAAACTGGTACCGGTTATCAACATAAACCTTATCTGTAATAATCACCTTGTCTCTCCACTTCACTACATTACCCCCGTCCAGAATGATGTTGCTGTAACGGATGTGCTGTAGTTTATTGGCAATGTGAACCAGAACCGGATTGGTGATCATTTCAATCTCACTTCTTTTGTAATAACTATCGGGCTTAAAAACAAACTGAATGAAATCATACTCATCAACCTGCACCGGCATGAAATCACGGCAGTAAATATCGTTTGTCCAATTGAGTACCTTGACAGTCACACCATATGATTCCAGTAATTTTCGAAACTTTCTATATTCGGCGGCATTATCCATCCGTAGGGTATCTGCGAGGTAGATGGTGTTGGTTTGGCAGTCGGAAATCATTTGCCTAATCTTGCCTTCAAAGTTGTGCCTATTAGTTCGCCGATAGGTTTGAACTCCATATCATCGAATTCATCGGTTTTTGCATTGTTGCACCAGTAACAGGCGGCCACGCAGTTATCTTTTGTATACTCCTGATTTGGTTTCTTACGATCAATTTCAAAGGTCCACCCTCGTTCATTCTTTTTATAGATTTTACCTGCTTCAACCAGAAGTGAAATATCCGCCTTTGTAATGCCGCAATAAAAACACTCTTGAGCATTGGTCAATGCATTAAAGTCTTTTTCCTGTAACTGCTTTTGAAATACTTTATTAAAATAAATCTCATCCAGATTTTTCCATCTATCAACATGTTTGGTTTCAAATTCTTTCATTTCTGTATAGATCTCGGAAATCTTCTTTGAACAAGGAATTGTAACCAGATTATCCGTCGGTAAAAACTGAAAATATTCTGCCGTATAGCATTGTATTAAATCTTTCGTTATTGCAAAATCCAGGAACTCGTGATCCAAAAACTCTTTCTTGTCATGTATTACACAATTGAAGATAAAAAGCCTCATTCGGGTATTAAAGCTGTCTGTTGATTTGGAACGGTAACTCATAATTGTTATTTAAAATTGAAGTTAATCTCATTAAAATTATTACCTAGAAGGTATTTTAAGACTTTGGGTTCTCTTAATAATTTCTTCTAACTAAAATATCTTCTCAAAGCATCTCTATATTGGATGTGCTCAACATTTGATAAACTATAACGGTAATGACGGAAAAACGGAATCAA
>CAYMGX010000292.1:0-2660 GCA_964390065.1 uncultured Fibrobacter sp.
ATAAGTGCAAGGAATTTTGATTTGCCACCATACGCTTTACTCCGTGCACTTTTTACTCCATTATCTATCATCAGGTCTTTAGGATTCTTATAAAAATCTATGTTAGTAGGGCGACTTGCGTCTGCAATAAGAAAAGTTTCCCTTTCGTCAACCATATAAAACAACCTTACATGAGTGGAATTGACAGTTTCTGGTTCCTCTGAAAAAAAGTATCGTTTTTTATTCCAATACTCCATCGCAGAATAAACACCTTCATTTACAAACTTATCTACAACAGACTGATCTGGAGGTTTAGTTGCAGCAGGAACATCTGGAAACCTTGAGTCCCGCATAAAAGCTACAGATGTAAACACAATCATATAAGATGTTGGATGATTGGAATTCAAACTCAGATGATGAAAATAGTGTAATTCATAGTCACCCGTATACCCGAATTCTGTATCATGGTTTGATGAATTGAACAAGCATGTTTGCTTCAAGTGTATACCGGGTGCATTCTCTATAGCAGCCCTCGCACCTACAATCTGATCTGGAAGATTTTTTGGAAGAGTTCTCTTCGAGCCTATTGTATAAAAATCATTTCCGAATAGAACAATTGCAATATTTTTCACCGGAGGTAGTATAAAATTTTGTGAAAAAGGGATTCTTGATGATGACGCATCTGCTCCACTTTTGTATAGTTCCAGATTCCCTGTAGCATTATCAATATAAAGTATTTTATACCGTGACTTTACAGGATCTATTGGTTTTGGTTTATCGAAATGATCACTGTCACAAATTTCCTGTGTGAGAACATCAGGCTTCTTCCCTGGCTTCACCAGAACTATTGCATCCAGACAAAATGTCATTGGTGCAGTAACCGAAGTTATTTCCGTAACGAGTGATTTAAAAACACCATCCTTTTGATCAATCTTGCAAAACCAGTTTCTACTATCCCATATCTCTGGAAGATCATAATAGTGCATCCGCTCTGCCAGTGGTCTTTTCGCAAGTTCTTCATGGGTTATAGGTGTTCCAGCTTTGTCATTAAATGAATATGCCAGAACCGGTAAAGAATTTTTATCCTTTGTGTAAACCCATGCATTTTTTGATTCTATGACAAAATGAACATCATCATCACGTTTACCTCCTGCACTATGCATAAGTCTTACATAGTAAATTCCATTCCTGCTGCGACATGTAGTTATAACTTCTTTGCCTGCCTTAAATGCTTTTACATAGAGACCATCTGGGACATCCATCCATTTATTCAGAATCTTATCAAAGTATGTAAATCTCAAATGATACAAGACAGTGTTAATATCATCAATTTTTATATATTCGCGTTTGTAGTATGCTGTTTTATAAAAGGGACATTCCTCTTTAGTATGGTTCTTATCTGTTTGTGATGGACATTGTAATGGCAGGGGCGGAATCTTATTATCATCAAAAAAAAGGAACTCAACACGGCGGTTTTTTTGTGACCGGTAATTATCTTTGCCCACTTTATCAATTGGAAATGATTCTCCGCATGCAACATATGGTTTTGATGGATCTACAAAAGAGAGTCTTTGACGTTCCCGTTCAGCGTCTGCAGGTGTCCAGCGTGATCCTATAAGCATTGAAAATATTGCATGTTCATATACATCATATACATGATTCCACACCTTGACTGGCCACAATTTTCCAGGGTTTTGCGTTACCATCTGAATATCCAAAGCCGCCGACAAAACGCCTGTGTTATTTACAAAACTAAAATATGCCCTGATTGCTGCTTCGGTTGATTTACCCCACAGCCCGTCTACTTCACCCGGATCACAGTTGCAACCCCGTGTATAATGAAAATATTTCAAATATTGCTGATAATCTTTAATTGTATGATTCGCTGCAGCATGTTTTACCCAGGCAGATTTATCCCCCTCGAGCAATCGCAGTACACCTTCGGCCCGAAGTTTTGATATTGTAAACCCTTGCCTGGCACTTCCGTTGGTGTCATCATGCCCCGTAATAAGAAGTTTCTTGTTTGGATTCTCCTGAAAATGACGAAATACGAGTACCAGACAATCTGTCCCGGATACTTTCTTCTGATTGTCAGCCGATGCCCCACCCTCTGATGAACCGATGGGCGCATCCAATAAAAGTAAGGCACTACCATCATGAAAGCAGACATCCTCCATTTCAAGAACATGAAGAGGAATTTTTGTGACAGTCATTTTATTACTGTTGCCACTTAAAACCAATAATGACTTATTAAAATCATACAAAATAAACTTTTTTTCCTGAACCGAATCTGCCATTTTTGAGCTCACTTCGTTTTAAGTGAATATTGACATATGCACACTATAATTTAACCTATTTGGGGTAGATATCAAAACTTCTCATGAATTAAGATCAACCTTGAAATCCGCACTCCCCGGTGCTATTTTCGGTACCTCTGCTTTTCCACTACTATCAAGTGTTCCCGACCGCCGTTCCCCATTCGGGAAAAGAACCTCATACTTTTTATTCCCGATAGCCTTTCCATCATCATCCTTAAGCTCAACCGTTAATTTATCGGTGAGCATCAGAACATTTGAGCGAAGTGTCAATTCACCAATAACGGCTTTAAAATAAAACAGCGGCATTGAACACCGGCTGCTTTGAGCCTTCTTGCGCATCGCCTCAAGATAACCTTCACTTAT
>CAYMGX010000293.1:0-2603 GCA_964390065.1 uncultured Fibrobacter sp.
GTTTATAAACTTTATTCATAAATATATCACATGATTAAAAGGAATGCAACAAAATTATTATTAGCAATAGCAGTCATAAATCTGATCAGTTGTTCAATGATCCATCGTTTGAAATGTTTCGGTTGTCGTAAATGCAGACCCTAATGCAACATTCACTTTTACATAATGCACGTTGTTAAGACTAAAGAACTGAGTCAGATTACAGTTATTTAATCGCAAAGTGACCGATGATAGGATCGCTTGATGTTTCACTACCAAGCTGATCAGTCGCAACAACTTTCCATAAATAGGAACCCGACGTAGTAGTGTTTGTAAAGTTGTATTTAAAGTGTGGAACAGTACCAACCATATTCACAGTTATTGCAGGATTCGTAATAATTGTATCGGTAGTAGACCCAGGGATTCTAACATAAATTGAGAATTTTGTGTTAAGACTATCGTGAACATCATGCCCGGTCCATTCAAAAGTAACCGGAGAACTGTTTGCAAAAGATTTACTTCCGTTAATCGGATCAAGCAGTACCGGGATTTGAGGTGGTCCGTCAATGTAAAGAGGGAAAATAGCCCTGACAATATTACTATCATCATCCACTGCAAAAACAGTGATAGAATCATGATACTTATTTTCAAATGAATTATTAATGCCGTTCTTTATGTAAATAGGACCAGAGGTCGATTCTACCCCGGATTTATTTATTGTAGAAGCATTTCCGGGGTACCAGTAGTATTTGACAATTGTCCCATTGGTATCAAATGCCTTGACAGATAATGTACAGGTAAGTGATGAACTGTTATATTTACCAAAAAGAGTTTCTGTTCCTGTAGTTGTTTTTAGTAGTGGCACACCTTGTCTGACAGTAATGGAGTCAACAGCTGTTGTGACCAGTCCATCATTATCAGTAAATGTCAGGTGAATCCTGTATGTACTATCTTTTTTATTAACATTATTGAAAGTCTTATTACTGACTTCAAATGTAAATACACCCTTTTGATTTGATGATGGGATTATAGGTGAACCTGTCTTTCCGTCACCCCAGTCTATTACGAGTTTGTCAACGCTACCATTGGGATCATAACATTTAAACGTAAACAGATGCGGGTCATTAATCCAGTATTCTATCGTTTGATCAATACCGCTGATAAAAACCGGCTCTCCTTTAAGAATTGTGACCGTATCCGCTCTGATTGCGCTGAACTTTTCAGCATCAGTTACTTTTACAAAAAACGTTTTAAGTCCTTCGGTTGAAAATTTGAGATTAATGACGTTTGATAATTGCGGTGGCTCGAAATTAAGAGTGTCGTTGTATGATAAAGAATAACTCAGAGTGGTTTTATAAGTTTCTGTACAGGGATCCAGGGCTATAATTGTAACCGGTATATCAACATTTATATATGCCGCAGTCTGCGGAAGTTTCAAGGTATCAATTAGTGGCATATGCGGTAATACCTGTATCTGGTACTTCGTTGACATAATAGCAGATCTGTTGCCCTCATTGTCAATTACTCTAACCCGAATATATTGCAACCCGGTATCGTTGAGGATTGAATCGTTGGTGGTAAAGGTATAGGCATTCGGATTCAGCCATTTTTGGGTTTTTATTACTGATGTATCGTTAGATTTAATAAATTGAACAGAGTCAATAATTCCGGCGTTTGGATCTTTCGCATATACCGTAACCTGTACCGTTTTCTTCAGATAATATGGTGACACCGATGTAACTTTCACACTGTCAACAACAGGATCACCCCTTAACAGAGTATGATTTACAAACGAGGCACTGACATTTCCCCTGCTGTCAGTCGCGGTAACAGTAAATTTATAGGTACCATAACGGTTATTTTTCTTGACAGCATTAACAACACATGATTTAAACGGGGCTTTGACTATTGAGTCACATAGTACTGTATCAACACTGCCATTAAATGACCAGGTAATTTTAACCCTGGCCAGGTTTGAATCGCGGTCTGATACCACTGCCTTTATTTGCAATGAATCATTACCATACCTTGCAGTAGTATCCACTATTCGCAACGTGTCAATTGTCGGTTCATTTTTTCTGGCAATAACAATCAGTGTGTAAGGATTTGGTGCCCATTCACCACTTTTGTTCTGACATTGAACAAATATCGTATCCGATATTGTATCAAGTGGTGCAAAACTGATAGAATCACTATCTATTGTCGTTGTGTCTATATAGTCTTCTCCATACTTTCTATTTCCATTACGATCCCAATAATATGTAATATTGTTTAATGATGATGCCAAACGGGCATGCAGTGTTTTAGCAACACCAATGGTCGCTTCCACCGTATCAGGTTTGATTGGAAACTGTGGTGTATTTACCTCTACTTTAAACTTCACCGTTTGCGTATCAGATACAAATCCGCTTGTATCCACTGCCCATGCTTTAACTGATGCAGTACCATTACGTTTAAAATAGAGAACAAACTTTTGACTCTGTGGAGCAACCGATTGTACACTTCTGTCATCACTGACTTCGGTATCACTGAATTTGTAATACACCATGCTCACAACACCATTCGAATCCGACACACCAAACGAAACAACCTGTGACAGCGTTGTTGCGGTTGCTGGTGTGCTG
>CAYMGX010000294.1:0-2590 GCA_964390065.1 uncultured Fibrobacter sp.
AGATCAATTGGTAAAGGAGCAATTCATCTTGACACAATTAAAACTATCGATATGTCGGGACTGGATAAAAGGATTCTGGAGTGTCAGGTCATAGGCATATGCGATGTAACCAATCCTTTGACTGGCAAGAATGGTGCATCGTACATTTATGCGCAGCAGAAAGGCGCAAAAGAGGAAGATCTTCCAAAACTTGACAAAATACTTCTCGGTTTTGCCCGAACTATAAAAGATCAGCTTGGTGTTGACATTTTAAGTATACACGGAGGCGGTGCGGCTGGTGGACTTGCAGCCGGTCTTGTTGCATTCTGTAATGGATCACTGCAAAAAGGAATTGACACAATATTAACACTCGTTGATTTTGACAATGTTATCAGGAATGCTGATCTGGTGATCACCGGGGAAGGGGCTCTTGATGGACAGAGTGTCAATGGTAAAGTTCCTTACGGTGTTGCAGCAGCAGCTGCAAAGTACGGGATTCCAGTGATTGCACTAACTGGTACAATCGGAAATAATGCTGACAAAGTGTATTCCGCTGGTATTGCCAGTGTGATGAGTATAGTCAATGCACCAATGTCTCTTGAACATGCGATACGCAACTATCAATCTCTCGCCGCTGATGCATCAGAGCGGCTAATGCGGATTATTCGCATTTATAAAAATAATACCAGATAAATCAGCTTAAAAGTGTTACAAATCTGATAGATTATATGCTTTGACATTACTCTCCAGCCTTTGTATTTTCAACCCGGTTTTGTATCTGTACCTTTATTTGGAAAGAGCATCAATGCCACTTACTATTCTTGTTGATATGTCCGGCTTGAAACCGGTACGACCTGATCAGGTCAGTATTCCTGTTGAGGTGGAGTTGGGGAGCAATGCCGGTAATTTGCCTGTTGGTAGTGTATACCGGGCAGACAGGACTATTGATGTGCTTTCGATTGCCGCAATTATCGGCAGTTGTAATCTGAAACAGGGTGAAATAAATGCATCATTTTTTAAAGGCAAAATTGACACTTTGCAAAGGCTTTTTCCATTCAGACAAAAACCGTTTTTTTCAATTGTCGATATCAACCTGTCACATCATATGTCGTATCTGCTTGCAGTACTTGCATTCCAGAAATTCGGTGCACGTAAGAATAAATTAATCATTAATTTCGATTCGCATGATGATTTCAGGAATATTTCGGATGTCAGCTTTGATGGGTGGGGAAGCGGCATCTTTAATGAATGTTTACAGAAAGAACTATCGTTCCCGAAGAAAAATCGCATAATGTACATGACATTAGGGAATGCCGTAAGGGTATGGAACAAACTTCCAGCTGTTGGAATTGCCCTTGCGCAGTATTTCAGGGATACTGCCGGTCCACAGGTGATAAAACGGTTTAAGGCTGATGGTAATATGTATTTCGTGATAAAACGGAAAAATGAGCAGTCCTCATGGGAATGGAAGTGGTCATCAACATTGACTCTGATATTGACAGGTGAAACAATCAGAATGTTAATTGATAATGAATGTATTGAACATATACAAAATCACAATGCAAATTACAGCCTGTTTAAAATCAATACTGCTATTACAGGATTACTGACGTCGTCAGATACAGGTCTTGATCAGGTATCATTTGATCGTTTTATCGAGGAGTTTGATGAACTGCGGTGTGTAAAGTCATGGGACACGTGCAGCCCCAGGGATTTTCTTGATGAGACAATAGTTGGAAATCTATCTGATACGGATGTGTATATGTCTATTGACAGGGATATAATGAAAAGAAGTTGTACCTACTGGGGAGATGGATTGTTTGATCCCTCTCAGATACGGTCAACTGTGGAAAAAATGTTGAAATATCTGAAAACAAAAAAAGCAAATCTTGTTGGTTTTGATATCGTTGGGTTGCCGGAAAAAAATTGCACAACAGCTTTTCCTGGCAATAATTCTGATGATTATGTCAGGCAGGCACACGAAGATCTTGAGTTTTTTAAAAATCAGATAGATCTGTTTACTACCGGGTAGTGAACAGACTATAAGAGGTATCTTCCAGTGTGCATGAAATAGTTTGTTTTAATCTGTTTTGCATATGTAATTAATGGGAGATGTTTTTAATATGTCAATAAATATGATGATAAATATTTTGATTCTAAAAAAGAAGGAATTTTAAAATGACTGATATCCGTCAGTGTAAGTCACTTGATGAAGTTAGAACAGAAATCGATGCTCTTGACAGAAATATCGTTGCTCTGATAGCAGCACGTGCTGAGTATGTAAAACAAGCTGCAACGTTTAAAAAAAATACCGATGATGTAAAAGCCCCGCAACGGGTAGAACAGGTAATTGCAAAGGTAAAACAACTTGCTGTGGATGCCGGTGTTGATCAAAATGTACTTGAGGCTACTTACAGGGCAATGATCAATTCGTTTATTGCGGAAGAGACGAAACATTTTCATAAACGTTTGGAATCAGAGGGATATATTACAATGGCTGATGCATAGCCGATCTCCACACCAGACTTCAATTATCGATATGCAGACATTCTGATACACTGGATAACCTCTCACTTTGATCATAGCCTGTTACTCATAATGAACTCTTAAA
>CAYMGX010000295.1:0-2550 GCA_964390065.1 uncultured Fibrobacter sp.
GGTAACGCAACGACACGAAGTTGCACGCGGCTTTGCAGGTTAAGCAAATGTTAGGACGACGCCTTCGGCGCCGAAAAAAGGAAGATAAGTAATTGAATTGTGTAATTGCTGATATCAATAAAAGTGAGCTAGTTAGTATTAAAGGGCTTTGGGAAGAATTAACCAAAATACATATGGAAGATAGTGTTTTTTTTAAAGAACATTATAAGGCATTTACTTTTGAACAGCGAATAAAAGCTTTCACGGGTTTAGCAGATGAAAAAATAAAGATATCTGTAGTAAAAAATGAACATACAATTTGCGGATACTGTATATCAAGTATTCATGGTGACAAAGGGGAAATTGAATCATTATATCTTATTAATGAAATTCGTAAAGAAAAATACGGTAAGTTATTAGTGCAACAACATATAGAATGGTTGGAAACAAATAGATGTAAGAAAATTATAGTTACTGTTTCACATGGGCATGAATCCGTTTTAGGGTTTTATCATAAGATGGGATTTTTTGAACGATTAATACAACTTGAATATACAAGAAATATATCTTAACAATCAAATTGTTGTTTAAATTATGTAATACTTTATTTAAAATGATCAGGATAACTAATCACTTTATTGAGTTGATAAAAACAAAGTCCGACCCTGTAAAATATTTTGTGTAAATGGCATTTCTAATTGAATGGAACCCGGTCGCCAAAATAGATGGCGAACTGGTTCAAAGCCATTCCCCAATCACGAATTGGCATGGTCCATTTGACCGATGCATTCCTGATTGCCAAGTACATAATCTTGAGTATAGCATCATCATTCGGAAATGACGAACGATTTTTCGTTACTTTCCGAAGCTGGAAATTGAGTGATTCGATCGCATTCGTCGTATAGATTGCCTTCCGGATTTCTGGCGGGTAGTTGAAAAACTCGGAGAGATCCTCCCAACGAGTAGACCAGGATCGATAAATCATCGGGTATCGCGCGTTCCATTTCGTACCAAAATCTTCGAGTGCTTCATGACCAGCCTTCTCTGAGGGTGCTGTATAAATCGCTTTCAAATCCGCACAGATAGCCTTAAGATCCTTGTATGATACAAATTTTGTTGAGTTACGAACCATGTGGACGATGCAAAGTTGTATACGGGTATTGGGATAGACTGCGCGAATTGCGTCGGGAAATCCGGTTAAGCCATCAGTACAGGCAATCAGAATATCTTCGACTCCCCGGTTTTTCAGCTCGTTCAGGACATTCATCCAGAACTTGGCGCCTTCGGTATCCGCTATCCAAAAGCCGAGCACCTCCTTCTTCCCCTGGAAATTGACTCCCAGCGCGGTGTACAGGGCTTTGTTGCACGTTTTCCCGTCGGTTCGCCCGTTTACCCGAAGCGCATCGAGATATACGATCGGGTATGACGTATCAAGCTGCCGCGTTTGCCATTCGCGAACCTCGTCCATAACGGCGTCGGTAACCCGGCTCACAAGCTCAGGAGAAACCTCGATCCCGTAAATCTTTTCAAGATGCGCCTTTATGTCCCGCGTTGTCATGCCGCTGGCATAGAGCGAAATGATCTGGTTGTTGAAAAGCGGAATGCGCTTTTCATACTTCGGAACAATGACCGGCTCGAAGGTTCCATTGCGGTCACGGGGAACATCGATTTCAAGTGTCTGATTTTCAGTCAGCACTGTCTTTTCAGTGTGCCCATTTCGGCTGTTCCCGGTATTGTCGCCCGCGCTGGAATTTTTCGGATAACCGACATGGTGTTCCATCTCGGCTTCCATCGCTCGGTTCAATAGTTTCGCAGTAAGCGTTTTGACGAGCCCGTTTTGCCCGAGAACATCTTCCTGCGTTAACCCATGGAAATCGATCTGGTCTAATAGCAGGTCGATTGCATCTTTCTCTTTCGGTTTTCTTTTGGCCATATCCAACCCTCCTTGCAGGTTAGCATGCTATGGCCATTTACACAAACTTTGTTACAGGTCCCATTTTTCACTTATGAGGATTTTATTTTGAAATCAATCAATAAGGGTTGTTCCGTAGACCTTATTGTCAGATTGAATAGTGGTACAAGTCCAAGAGCATTACGGGAAATTATTTCAAAACCGAATGTTTTTGTAAGATATTTCACTTCGGTCAATTTTCATCCAAAACTTTATATTATTGAAAACACCTGTGCGATTTTTGGTTCTTCAAATTTGACAAAAAACGGTTTACTTACAAATCAAGAGATAAATACAGAAGTTCCTTTTGAAAGCGATGATTATGAGAACCTACTTGATTTGTATAGAAATTATTGGACGGAAGCTGATGTATTAACACCGGATAAAATTGTTTTATTTAAGGATATTATCAATAAACATTCTGCGCCGATTAATCCTGCGGATAATGAAATTAAAAAAGCATTTGGAGATGTTAATTTTAGCAACGTTCAGCGCGATGAAACACGGAGTAAAAAGGATTTATATTTTTCTTCTTTCGAAAAAACATACCAAAAGTATATTTTTTCGTTTAATGAATTAAAGAAAATATACTCTACTGTTTCAGACAATATACGCTGGAA
>CAYMGX010000296.1:0-2547 GCA_964390065.1 uncultured Fibrobacter sp.
TCATCCTTACGGTTTTCTCCTGAAACAATGCGCTGTTCCTCTTCATCACTCATTTCAATTCACCAATAATAAACTGCCCTGAAGCACCCTGAAAGTCATTTCTTTTATAACTGCCGCGCATAGTCATTTTATCAAGTGCCACACCCCTGAATGAACAGACTGCAATTCTGCAGTTCTGCCACTCACTAAGATCAGCCTTAACTTTATCAAAATTACAATTTGACAACTCAAGATCAGTAAATGAGGCCCGATTCCCTACACACGAAACAAAGGAGCACTCTTTAAGAACAGTATGTGTCATTTTCACTCCCGGCATGTTTGCCTCGGAAAAATCACATTGCATATATTCTGAATTATTGATTTTCAATTCGGAAAGATCACTCTTATTGAATATTGTGTTGATAAAATTTGATTTTACGATTGTTCCATTTTGACAATTTGCACCTGAAAAATCGCTGTCGTAAACCTCCGCGTCAGTCAGAATGAAATTTGTCAATTTCGCACGGCCAAACTCACAATCTTTTATAATTACTTTTTCAAAAAGGGCATCTTCAAGTGTTGCATCAACAAAATCAGTCCGTTCGAGTCGTGCAGATGTAAAGTCAGCACCACGCAGATCGGCATTCCGAAACTGTGTATACTTCAAATTTCCTAATGGTATTCCGCTGATTTTAGCGATAACCATTTTTGCACCACTCATGTGTGCCTTATTGAAGCAAGCATTTTGTAAATTACTATCCGTAAAGTCACAACCACTGAGATTACAGTGATCAAACCTGGCTCTTGTCAGCTTGCAACGTCTGAAATCTGTTCCACTAAGATCATTACCAGTAAAGTCTGCATTGGAAAAATCCTTTCCCTTACAGGAAAGACCGCTTTTTACAACTCGAATTAATTCGCTTTTACTGCTCATATCACCTGCAATGCTTTCCTGATCCATTCTTCAACAGGAGTACTACTGTCAACAGTCTGTTCAACACGGGACAATGCTTTTAATACCTGTTTATCATTATATCCCAAAGATATCATTGCGTCAAACGCTTCATCCCGAACCAATATTTTTTCCTGTTTTACCGCTGAAGCTTTTAAACCCTGAGATTTCGGTGCTGATGACAGCCCGCTGAGTGTGTTACCCAGTTTCCCTTTCAGTTCCAGCACGAGACGCTGTGCAGTTTTAGGACCTACACCAGGAATTTTCTCAAGCCGTGATGGATCTGCGGTATTGACGCTTTGAACAAGATCATTAATTGCGATCCCCGACAGCACACTCAATGCAACCTTTGGCCCGATTTTGGTAATACCGATCAGTTGTGTAAAAACATCTTTCTCGGTTTTTGTAAAAAATCCATACAGTTTGTGTGCATCCTCACGAACCTGATAATAAATGTAAAGCCTTACTTCTGCACCAATATCAGGCAGATTTTCAAATGTTGACAAAGGAATCCCGGCTCCATACCCAACCCCGTGGACATCTATGGTCACATGAGTTACATCCTTTTCACTGAGTATTCCACGAAGATAGTCAATCATTTCAGATCTTTCTGGTTAACGTATGCACACAGAACCGGTACCTCTATTTTGATGATGCCAATCCTGTATTGTAAAAATCACACATCGCTATTGCCAGTGCATCGTATGCATCACTACGGGTATGCGACTCAGGTGGAGATAACAATACCTTCATCATGTACTCTACCTGTTCTTTGGCAGCATTGCCGTTTCCGGTTACTGCTTTCTTGATCTCCCGTGGAGTGTACTCGGTGATCACCGCTTTTGCCTGTCGTGCTGCAAGCATTGCAACACCACGTGCATGTCCAAGTACAAGTGTTGTATGAACATTCTTGCTATAAAAAGCTTCTTCAATACAGACTCTGTCCGGTGTATGCACTCTCATTTTCTCAAGAAGGCCATTATAAATAATCTCAAGCCGTTCAGCAAGCGCACCGGTTGCATTAGTGGTAATTACGCCTGAATCAACCCACTTGACTGAGTTATTCCGTGTTTTAATTACCCCATACCCGGTGACTGCAGTGCCGGGATCAATACCAAAAATGATCACTTATCAAGCTGCTCCAGATCATTATCGGAAATGTCGTAGTTTGCATACACATTCTGAGTATCATCGAGATCGTCAAGAGCATCCATAAGTTTCATGACTTTTGCAACATTCTCACCCTCAACCTTGACAGGATTTTCAGGTATTTTTGTCAACTCGGCCGATACCGGTGTGATATTTACTTTTTCAAGAGCTGCTTTAACATTCTCGAATGTATCAGGAGCAGTAACAATTTCGAACTCATCACCGTCCAGCTCCATATCCTCAGCACCTGCCTCAAGCACCACCTCCATAAGCATGTCTTCAGCCATAGCGCTCTGTGCGACACGAATGATACCCTTTGATTTGAACATATATGCAACACTGTTACTCGTTCCAAGATTCCCGCCGTATTTTGTAAAGGCATGACGTACTTCAGCAACGGTTCTGTTTCTGTTATCGGTCATTGTCTCAACCATGACAGCAATACCTGATGGTCCATATCCTTCAAA
>CAYMGX010000297.1:0-2542 GCA_964390065.1 uncultured Fibrobacter sp.
TATATCGTATGCCGTCTGGTGGATCAGGCAGGCAATATTGCAGGCTCTGGCCGAACAGTCACGAATTATGCGTTTACCGTTAAACAGGGCAGGCGCGATTCATAAGATCGGTAAAATGCAGATAGAGCTTGAACAGCGGTTCAACCGTGCCCCCGACATTTCCGAAATTGCACATGAATTGTCAATCAGTGAAAGTTCAGTACTGGAAACGATTAGTATTGCAGCAAGTCACGTGTCGCTTGATGCGCCTCTCAAGGATAGTGATGGGTCTTCACTAATTGATATGATTCAGCACGATGATTGCGGAAGTCCGGATGAGGGTATTCATACAATCTCTCTGCATGAGGAGATTAAGCGGGTGCTTGGTACCCTGACTGAGCGGGAACGGGATATTGTAAAGCTGTATTTCGGGATAGATACCGACACTGCTTTTACCCTTGATGAAATTGGAAGAAAATTTAATATTACCCGTGAAAGGGTAAGACAGATAAAATCAAAAGCTATTGACCGGTTGAAAAACTGTCCGGATCTTAGACTTCTGGAAGAGTACCGGGGATAAGGTTTTAAAACATGAGAAGATTTGTAGTTGTCGTTTGCGGGTGCATGGCCATACTGGGGTGTGCATCCAACAGTGCATTTATTGATACATCAAAACTACCTGATACCTATCAATGTAATCATATGAAAGATATCTGCAAGGAAGCACAGGAATTTGAATCCCGGTATGCATCGATGAGTGCTGATGAACAGAAGGAGTTCAAAAATCTTCTCATGGTCTACCGTAAACAATGTTCAAGTGCCCAGGAGGAGTGCCTTAAAAGCGGGAAGTAAAATACTGAGTGTATTACTCTATTGAATTTCCAGGTATGGTCACTTTTTTCTCAGAACTATCAATATGGCTGATCATTTGTGAAAACGTAAGGTCATCGGGGGTTTGTGATGTCCGCTCGTGATTAAGTATGATAGCGGCAAGTGTCGTTCTTGTGAAATCATCAGGAATTGAAGGTATTTTTCTACTCTGGTCTTCAATTGCGTTGAGGACATCACGAATGGGTACCTGGGAAAAATCCCTTGTTGGAACATATGCATCTTTCCCACTGACATAATGAAGAAAACCTTCATGGATAAGCCATTTTAAAAGTCCCTGAGCCTGAAGATCCGTTAATTCATAGCGTTGTGCAAACCATGTCAGGGTTGGTGCCGGCTGTTTTTTCATGAATGCATTCACACAATCGACAACCATTCTGAACGTTATATAGGTACGGTAATCACCTACGCGTCGGTCCCAGCGTTTTTTTGCACGAAGGAGCGGACGAAAATTCTGTTCAACATATGAGATCTGCGCTCCAAGAAGGATTATAAGCGACACAACAAACAAAGAGATCAGAAAATAGGAAAGAATGGCAAATGCGCCATACATAGTTTGTGTTTGCATTGACATCATTATGTAATCATTAAAGAGCCGTCGTTCAATTTCAAAAAGTCCACCTGCAACAAAACCGCCAATCACCGCAGGCCAGATTCGTACCTTTGTATTCGGAATAAAAAAGAAAAGACTGATAAAGCCAAGTACAGTAAGGAAAAACGGGAGAAAATTTGGAATAAATGGCAGATCCGGTGTCTGAATCTGAACCATCCTGCGGACCTGAAATGATGCAATAAAGAGTATCGGGCTATAAACGATCATCATAGTAAAGGTGCGGAGCCGGATAAAGAATGATCGGGCATGAGGCACTTTCCAGATTGTATTAAGAGAGTCTTCAATGGTGCCAAAGAGCCCTACGGTCATAATAATAAGTATACCTATTCCGACACCTTTAAGCTTTTGTGCATTTTCAAAAAAACTGCTTAGATACGTAAGCACCGTTTGCGGTGCGAAGGGAAGAAGGTGCGAGAACAGTTTCTCAACCTGTTCCGATTTTACTTCAGTTAAACTGGTAAGCATAAATGCGACGGAAACAATAAGCGGAATTAATGTAAGCAGCAGTACGTACGCGAGTGCTGATGCACGTGTGAAACAATTATTAAGAGCATACTCAGAAAAAACGACACGTATAAAAATAATGAATCTGAAAACAGGCAAAACCACCCGACTTCTCTGGATTGTTAATGTATCGATTAGTTCTTTAGGGTCATGCGCAAAATTCTGCCAGAATTTTTTTGTAAATATATACATGGTTCTCCGTTTGCAGAGTAATTTGTTGCAACAATGCGTAGTTTATTAAAGTAAGATCACCTGCACCTGATAGTTTACTCGTTATAGTTTCACCTGTCTTGCATTGTTTTTTTCAGGTATTCGCTTAAAAATGGTTCCCTCATGTTTGATTACAGAAGCAAAATAGATGCTTTTAACAGTCGTATTGAATTAAAAGTTAAAAATATCTTGTAACTATTTGTGTAAGTATAAGTATTATACAGTTAAGACTGATGCGGGGCAAGGTGATTGAAATGCTGTCATGTATACTGCATTAATTATTGTTAACTGTACTGCACATGCCAAGGTAATTAATCCGGAAATCATGACATTACTGTGTGCATTTAT
>CAYMGX010000298.1:0-2518 GCA_964390065.1 uncultured Fibrobacter sp.
ACGTTAGCGGCAATTGCCAACCATTCCAAATCCCAAAGTCCTTAAAAACAATCCGCGTAAAATAAATGATGAATTCATTGTTTATTTTTTCCCGAAACAGCATATTGAGAAATACAGTCTTACCACCTCGGAGGTTTTATGATAAAAACTGAAGTTACAAACCTTTCTTCTAAGGGGCAAGTGGTTATTCCTGATAGAATTAGAAAAGAAATCGGATAAATTACTGGATCAAATTTAACGGTAATTACAGATGGTTCTAACTTTCACCTTCAAGTTTCTTGAAGAACCGAAAATGGATGTTTTTAAAAAACTTATTAAAGAAAACAGAAAATTCGCGGAAGAAGAGTTGATTTTGAAAACTGGCGTTGAACAGACAGTCAAGGAAACAAGAAGTGCGAATCGTTCATGATTTGGGTGCCCACAGAAAACGAAATCTAACGTACGTTAGTGCCCAGATAAAGGCAAAATAAAATTTTAGGAAAAATTCTCCATAATATTAACAAATAGCAGAAAAACCTACAAAAGGTGCTTTTTTAAGACTGTTTGGCCAGCTATAATTCCTTATTGTACGATTTTTTCCGCCTCGTGTGCTGACCCCATTTCTCCCTTATGTGTATATTCTATTAAAGAATAAAAAATAATAACCGATATTGAATAGTGATAGCAGATGGTGTATATCCTTGAAAGGAATAACATTTTTCTTTACATTAACACACACCATTTAAAGGAGTCTTATGAAAAAGACAGTTGTTGTATTCTGCACGTTTCTTTTCATTGTTTCATGTTCAAAGAATGAAATTTCATCTGTTACTGGACCTGACATTGAACAGACAGCATTAACAAGCGGTTCTTGGGCAAAAGGTTTAACCGGATATACTATTTACATGGATGGTGGATATGCTACGACTTTGTTTTCATCTTCGGTTTCTTCATCAATCACGACTTCAAAAATAACAAATATTCGATGGGTATGGAATCAATTGCCAAGTGGGACAACAACAGTTTTACTAGGATATACACCACAATATGGTTCTTCTCCTACGCAAACAATGGATATTACGAGTCAACAAAATGGATCGACAACAGCATTTAATAATTTAGATGCCCGTGGAAAAATCAGTCTTAAATTTACATCAACAGGTGGTACTTCATACCCAATGGTAAGAACTGTGAAAGACTCGATTATTGAAAACTATACGTATTAAGCTTAAAAAGGTGTGTTTATTATGGCTATACAATTGAATGTAACGGGAAGTAGTTTTACCTATGATTCATCGCGTACAAACGTAATGAGTAGTACTGGGAACACGTCGATTAGTATTCCAGATAACGCATCTATAGGTCCGGATGTGGTTGAAATATCATCTCAGACGACCGCATTGGCAAATGCGGTATCGTCTGTCGCACAAGAAATTGAGGCATCAAAAAATAAAGGTTACCCATTTCCACCACCATATGTAACCAATGAAAAGCAAATGGAAATAATTAAGAAAATGGTAAAAGAAAAATTTACTGGATCAGTAGACGATTCTACATTATCAAATGCCTCTGAAATGTTGTGGAAAAATGCGGGATACAGGTCTGATACAAGTATCGCACCAAGTAATACAAGTGGTTCCGGAAATATTTATAACTTTTTATCAAAATCTGATCGTAAAGAGATGGATAAGCTCTATGATCAGGCAGCATTAGATGGGTTGGATGCACTCAAGGTTGCAAGAGAAGCTGCTGCAACATTGAGCTTTAAGCGAATGAAAGAAGTTGACGCTGCAAACGGAGTAATAACCTATGATGAATCATACATTACACCATCATCCTCTGAAGATTTGGCAAAACTTACAGAAGAGGAAAGGATCAAGAACTCTCAGTCACAAAAGAGTGAGTCACTTCATAATCTTCTAAAAAATTTCTCAACAATAAAAAATTCCCTGCATCTCAATGAGTTACTGTTGCGGTATTTGCAAAAAAGCAACAACATAGAGTAAAGTAGTAACCGGTTAAAGAAGGTGAAAGTTCGATTTTTGAACGGAGTGCTCCAACCAAATCCCTTAACATACTTTACAATCCGTTTTCTGTAGTAGCCTTCTAATCTCTTTATTTCCGGAATTTTCTGGAGTGGAATCCCATCTAAAATCGTAGACCTTTGGTGCAAAGGTAAATTACAACTACTCACAACTCAACGATTCTTGTAGAATACAGCAACACGTTGAATAGAGTTTCAATGGGTAAAAAAACAATCTTGTAAATGCCTGGATGTTATTTGTTTTCGAAAATAGCATTGTAGTAAACGTCAAAAAAGAAAATTAAGCTGCCGATAGATCCAGATGATGGCAAATTTATTGATTGTGCAGTTTCAGGAAGTGCAAATTTTATTGTAAGTGGAGATCCCCACCTTTTAGATTTAAAATCAGCATTGAATGTTAATATAATAAAACCAAACTGTTTTATTGAGTCTCTAAAGTAAGATTCAATTAAAGGCGTGGAACTATAGGGAGTGGTTGGCAACAGACCGCTAACA
>CAYMGX010000299.1:0-2508 GCA_964390065.1 uncultured Fibrobacter sp.
GCTTTTGTACCCTCCTCATCGGTCTTGATTTTAGCATAATGATTTACCGATTGAATATACAGCGGAGTAACTGATTCATCCTTGTATGTTGCAATACCCACTATGTCAGACGTAAATGGATTAAATGCTTCATGAATACCAAGTTTCTTAAGTGATGGTACCAGGTCAAGATCTGATTCAAAGAAGAATT
Source organism: uncultured Fibrobacter sp. (assembly GCA_964390065.1). Lineage (GTDB taxonomy): Bacteria > Fibrobacterota > Chitinivibrionia > Chitinivibrionales > Chitinispirillaceae > JAAZBG01. The sequence continues at coordinate 191 of CAYMGX010000299.1, forward strand.
TTGGCATCCGGAGTGCTCCACTTAAATTTACATTTTTGGTTGCAATCGCTGTTTGACACAAGCTATCAAGAAATGTTTCTATACTACCCTTGACTGGCATATAGATATCAAGATAGAAATAATCTTTACCTGACGTTCCGTAATACACTTTTGCATTATGGTATGCACTATCCTTGTATGTCGAAAAGATATAGTCCGATGCCATCATATCAACCATAACTGTTCCATCAGGTGAATTGAATGGTTCCCTTTTTGTTTTTTGAATATCAAACGGAGATTTCCAGTCTGCCTCAAAGTAGATTGCATTTACAAGTACGATCGCGGAGTTCTGCTTTATCATTGATGGTTTAAAAATGTTTGTTACATAATGATTAGTATTTCTGTCAATCCATCCATTGATTACCACTGATGATGCTATTGTGTTTTGTAAATCAAGACCGGCTATCTCAACACCAAACTTTTTATTTATTTCTGTTTTATATATTGGATTCAGCATATACCGCATCGAATCGATCCAAAGTGCATCTGCGCATTGAAGAATCACGCTGTTATCGCCATTAAGAAGATCTCTGAGAGCATTTGCGGCCTGATCAATGGCTTCCTGACCGCCAAGCGCGCTTAACAATTCCAGCTTCACGGTGCCGCTTGCACCGGCAGATATTGCAGAAAGGTTTCTGCTCACACTAAACGGACTTGTCACCAGATTTTTATTGACATTTTCAGAATAAACAGTTTGTGTCAGTTTAACTGCAAAGGTATTTATTGCAGTGCTGTATTCAGGAGAGATATAAGCCTGGACAGAATCGGGTATTGCGTTGTAAATAAAAGAGGTTTTGTTATTACTGATATTGCGTGAATCGTTCCTGATTTCATCACGTGTATCAGCACACCCGAAACATGTGAGCATTAGAAAAAGCCCCAGTAATACATTAAATCCTTTACGAATCGTACACACCTGATAAACGCAATACACTGCCATTTGTATCATCCTTTTTGAATGTTTTTTCTAACCGGAAACTAACGTTTCTATACTATAACACATCAGGATGTTCAGATCGATCAATTTTTAACCATGATATCGCACGGTACTTTGCACTTCAAAACGAATGTCCATTTTTAAAATAAACAAGGCGCAGCCGGATTAGTACCCAGCCACGCCCTTGCACAAATTAACTGATCAGATAGAGCAGATCTTAAAAGATAATATTTTTACTGATATTTCCTGCTGCTGTTTTTACATTGACAAGATACATACCGCTCAAAGAATTGTTCAACGCGATACAATCATTACCTTTACCTGAAAGTGTGCCTCTGTATACTACAGCACCGTTAAGTGCAACAAGTTCCATCTGCGCATTCTCATTAAGTCCGTTGATAACAATCTGTTTCTTTCCAATTGTGGAAACATTGACTTTGCTGGCTATGCCATTCTCAATTGATTTTGATATGCCAGTACCGCCTAAATTGAGCAAACTTTTGAAATCATTTGGTGGGTTTGGATTATTTTTAACATAATCTTTAAGCCATGTTACCGCCGGACGCTCTGAGTTGCCTGATCTAAAAAGTTCTGTTCCTGCCCGCCATGTATTTGTCATTCCCCAGTAGGTTATACCAACAATTTTCGGATGATTCCAGAACATTGTAAACTGTTCCTTCATAATATTGGCTTGTTTAGTATCGTCACTTTGCTGAATATCATATTCTGTAATAAAAATCGGCAGTCCCAATGAAGCCAGCTTGTCAATGTTACCTTTTACTGTTGATGTTGATAATCTCCATGCATCATGAGCCTGACATCCAATCGCGTCAATAGGAGCTTTAGCTTTTATCATCGCTTGAACAAGTTTGTAAGTCCAGTCAACTTCGTTACCATACTCGCAGTTGTTATAATCATTATAGATAAGAATTGCTTTAGGCCATCTCTCTCGTGCCATTTGAAATGCTTTGATAATGTAGTCAAAACCAGTAGAACCATCTCCACCTAACGCATTTTTAAAAGGTGCAGGAGCATGACCCGGCTGCGCCTCATTAACAACATCAATCATCGGACAATCCGGATATTTAGCTTTTGCAGCATCCATCCATTCAGTGATCTCTTTCAACTGATCGGCCTGAGATAAACTGGTTATCCATGATGGATACTGGCTTCCCCAGACAAGCGTATGGAACTTCCAGAGAATATTATTCTGTTTCGCAAAATTAACGACCTGGTCTCCACCACCCCAGCTCATATTATTGCGAGAGCCTTCTACCGATCCCCATTTATGTGCATTTTCAGCCGTAATCTGGTTCCAGTAAGTCATAAAAATGTTATTAGG
>CAYMGX010000300.1:0-2501 GCA_964390065.1 uncultured Fibrobacter sp.
TATTTCAACGTTATTGCAATGTGATGCGGCACGCATAGTAAGTGAGGATACCGAAGCGCAAAAACGTTACACACTGGTACGGTATCCGTTTGATGCCGGCCTTGATCGTTTTTCAAACAGGGCAATCGACTGGGCCCGTGATGCATCAAAGACGGTACTGATGCTGAGTCCGGAGTGGCTTGATTCTGAGGGAGAAAACAAATCACTTGAAAAAAATGCTGTATCATCAGTGCTATGTGCTCCATTGCGATACGGAAGCTCCGGGGTCGGGTATCTGTATCTTGACAGAATCGGCAATAGTCCAGTGTTTACAGAAGATGAGCGTGGTATGTGTGACCGTCTTGTTCCACTTTGCAATGAACTTCTTGCCAATGCAGAGGAACGACTTCGACAGACTGAAATAATCGCGACGCTTCAGCATGCCCAGGATCGAAATGATGGCGGCATTATTTACAGAAGTGAAAAAATGCAGGAGGTACTAAATCTTGCAGATCGCATTGCACCTTCCGATGCACCGGTGTTGATTTTAGGGGAAACCGGTACAGGTAAAGAGCTGATGGCAAGTCATATTCACTCGAAATCGCTCAGGAATGCAAAACCATTCAAGGCGATTAACTGCGGGGCAATACCTGAAAATCTTATTGAATCGGAACTGTTTGGTCATGAAAAAGGTGCATTTACCGGTGCGCATGCACGAAAGACCGGACTCTTCGAAGCTGCTGACGGAGGGACTGTGTTCCTTGATGAACTGGGGGAGATGCCGGTAAATCTTCAGACACGATTGTTACGGGTGTTGCAGGAATCTGAAATTGTACGTGTCGGTGGAACTGATGTAATAAGAATAAATGTAAGGATCATTGCCGCAACAAACCGTGATTTACAAAATGATATTATTACGGGCCGTTTCAGACAGGATCTTTTTTTCAGGCTGAATGTGCTCACCATAACGATCCCGCCGTTACGGGACAGGAGTGATGATATCGTGCTGCTTGCAACCTATTTTATAACCAGGTACTGCAACCGGATGGGCACAGCACAAAAAGTTTTATCCAATGAGGCACGTCAGAAACTGATAACACATAGCTGGCCGGGAAATGTGCGGGAACTTGAAAATGTGATACAGAAAGCAGTGGTACTCTCAGGTTCCACTAAAATTGGAGTTGACACAATCGATATAACTGTACCTGATACTAACGATGCAAACAGTCAGACTGTCAATATACCGACGCTGCATGATGCACGCGAGGCAGCTGAAAAAGATGTTATCACAAAAGCACTGAAAGCATCCTTAGGTAATATCTCCCAGACATCCCGCATTCTTGACATCGACCGGAAATGGCTTATTACCAAAATGAACGAATACGGCATTAATGCGGATAAATACCGGTGATACGGGAGTGTATCCGGAACAACAATCCCGGTCATTACATGTACTAATCAGACTGAGAAAAATGAATGAGCGTATAACATGGTATCAATGTCAGTTGATATTTCACTTCCCTAACCATTTCCTAACACACAAAGAATAACCTCCTCATAATTAAAGGGTATCTTTTTAATGTAAACAAACAAGGAGGAATGTATGGCATACCTATACTTCACAGATGGCTCCCCGGATGCCGAAGAGTATGAGAGCAACTATCTCTGCTTCAATGAATCAAACACCGCGATTGTTTTGGAAATTGAACGGCTCCTGGTCAGAAGAAAAGAAGATCCGGCAGTGATGAATCAGCTGGAAGAGCTTTGCAGAAAAAGTTTCGAACAAACGGGTAAACGATTGAATGTTTTTTCTGTACTGATAACAAGTGTTGGTACATATTTTAACAAACTGATTAACCGTATCAGCGGGAGACGCTTACCGGGAATCCGGATTAAGACTGCTTTAGGTCATTGACAATGTGCATCTGTCTTCTGTTAATTTCAAAAGGACAATACTGCATCGAGTAAGCAACTCTATCCGGCAGAAATGTATCTCTTTACCCACCGCCTGAATTTGTTCACTGGCTGAAGTCATGAACCTTTATTAAACTCTCTGGTTGAGCATCTTGTTAACTTTTAAAAAAATAAAAAAAGTGCTTGCCTGCAATTTTACACAGATATCATATTTTTACCATTAAGTTTCGCTAAGCTTCACTGATTGTGCAGAATTTCAGTGATCGTCAATTTCAAAAATAGTTTACAATGAGGTGGTGCCTCATGTAGACGATGTATTACAATAATTAAGATTACTTAAGGGTAATCTGCACGGTATTTGTTTTGTCAATTTGTTTAGTTTCCCCTGCGGCTGTTTCCGATCAGTGCAGGATTATTATAACATCATCATTTTCAAGGAGGCGTTTATGCCCGTTAAAGAATTGTCGTTGTCATTATTGAAACATGCAGAAGTGGCAAATGTTGCAAAAGAGGTTTGCACTACATTTGATACGGTTACCGATGCTGAGCCGTTTATTGTCAGGATGTGTGATGAGGTAAAGGGGTATATCACTAAACTGGAAAACCGT
>CAYMGX010000301.1:0-2445 GCA_964390065.1 uncultured Fibrobacter sp.
GGCAGGGACGGAATCTATTTACTATTGGGGAAATGATACAACATATGATATTATTGCATATTCCGGCGTATTCGGCACCCTAATCCGGCCGTATTCGGCAGGGGATTCCGGAGCTATTCGGCACCCCCTGCGATTTCAAAGAAAAGCGACACTTTTTACAGTATAGTTTATGAGTTGTTTTTGGTGGTATTTTTTCTTAAAGAATCTCCTTCCAATTTCAATTTGTATCCGTTATGAAATAGTCGGTCACAGATGGCATCAGCAGAGGTTGATTCCCCAAAAACATCATACCACTGTTCAAAGGGAAGCTGACTTGCTACAATAGTTGATCCGCACAAATACCGTTCCTCAATTACTTCCATTAAATGATTTCTTTGAACCCGTGTCAGCACATCAGGTCCCAGATCGTCAAGTATCAACAGTTCTGTTTTACCAATCTTATCGATTGCTTTGAGATAGTTTCCGACAGCTTGCTCTGCATTCATCGTTTCAAGAAATTTTGATACTCTGAAATACTTTACACTGTGGGCATTAAGACAGGCATGATGTCCAAGTGCACATGCAAGATAGGTTTTGCCGCAACCTGTCAATCCACTCAAAAGAATATTTTTGTGTTGCCTGATATAATCGCAGTTAGTAAATGGTTCTAATTGTTCTTTGAACAGATTCCGTTTTGAGGAAAAATTAATATCTTCAATGCATGCCGATGGCATTTTCAGTGATGCAAGATTAAGCAACCGGTCTATCTTTTTCTTGTGCCTGGTATCATACTCTGCATCAACAATAAATGCTAATAATTCATCATGTCCAAGTGATGTGTACCGACCGGCCTCTCTGAGGTGACGGATCTTATCTGCCATCGTGTAAAGACGCATTTCGTTAAGTCTGTAGAGTGTTGTTTCTATCATGGTTGTATCCTTTCGTGTTTTTGTGATAATCATCAGTTACTTTGTGAATAGTAGTTCTGGCCTCTGATTTGAGTTGTGTTTTCCACAGTCTTTTCAGATTCCTCAACGTTTAGATCTTTACCGTTTTGAAGTATATCTTTGATCTGTTGTGTTTTGTAAAGATTAAACTTCAATGCTATTGCAGCTGCCGCTTCAAGCCGATCATTGCCATAACGCGTTCCAAGTGCAAGAATACCCATTGATGGGCGTAATCCCTGCTGAGGAAAGGTACGCAGGGAGATGACCTTTTTAATAAGCGTTTCCATATGTGGTCCGACCTTTCGGGCATTACTGTAGACTCGTTCAAGATTCCAGTCATACTGAGCCTTGTGATTTGGTGGCATATGGTTACTGTCGGTGGAAAAGGAGTATTCCTTTTCCTTTACATCATGCAATGCAATCCTTGTGTCGTTAAGGTAAATCGATACGGTAGCACGCTCAATGCAGGCTTTTACCGTTTGGCCATAGTAGTGCCAGGGTACACTGTAGTAACGTCTGTTTATCTCGATATGATAATCTATGTTGACTTTAGCTTTATACCATTCTGTGTAGGCATAGGGCGTTAGCGGCAATGTTTGCGCACTGGGTTTATCGACCTCCATGAAAAGTTCATACCGGCTTTTGTTAAGCTTTTGTATTTTCCGCTTGTTCACATCGTCAAGAAGTCGCCAGATTGCACTGTTAAGTTCTTCTATGCAATGAAACGTCTGATTGCGTAATCGTGCAAGTATCCAGCGCTGAACCAGCCTAACACTGTTTTCTACTTTTCCCTTATCTTTAGGGTGATTTGAACGTGCAGGTAGCACGCCAACATGGTAGTGATTTGCAAGCGATTCGTACGATGTGTTGATATCAGGATCATAGATATGGGCCTTTGTTACAGCACTTTTTAAATTATCAGGAACAATAAGCTGACCAACACAACCAAAGAACTCAAATGCACGCACATGCCCCATTACCCAGTTCTCTTTCTTCTGATTTTCGTGTGCTTCAGCGTAAATATACTGACTATACCCCCAGCACATTACAAAGAGTTCAACTTCGACAATCACACCGGTAAAGCGGTTTACAATGCACGGCTTCTTTCCTGAATAGTCAACATACATTCGTTCACCCGCGATGTGTTGCTGATGCATGTACACCTTAAGTGCTTTTCTCCACTGTTGAAAGTGAAAACAGAACTGACTGTATTGATACCCATTAGGACACGTGTTTTTGTATTCTTCCCAAAGCAAACGTAGTGTAACACCTTTTTTTGCAAGTTCAGCATGGATATAGCTGTAGTTGAGTTCCTTATCATCAGGTGCATCAGGAAAATCAGTTTGTGTCTTATTGTAAAGTATTCGTTCAAGTGCTTCATCAGTAAGTGTTTTTGCATCATCGTAGCTTATTGACGCAATAGCAAGTCTTGAGATATACTCCTGCACCGTGCTGCGGGAAATCTGCAACATATTTGAAATCTGGACCTGACTGAATTTATTTTCGAAATTCAGTCGTA
>CAYMGX010000302.1:0-2430 GCA_964390065.1 uncultured Fibrobacter sp.
CCGCACAGGTTACTGCTCATATAGCACTGTCCCGAAAAAGAGATACAAAACGCGCCATGAATAAAAACCTCAACTCTCATATTCAAATCATGTGCAGCATCACACAATGGTTGTATCTCTTTTACACTTAATTCACGCGATAAATTGATTTGTGAAACACCGAAGCGGGATAGAAACGTGATCTGTCCGGCATTATGTGTTGTAAGTTGCGTGGACGCGTGTACTTCTATTTCCGGAAAATTGGTCGTTATTATATGTAAAAGCCCAAGATCCTGAACAATTATCGTGCGTATTCCCGCATTGTAAACACCCTGGAGCAACGCAAGAATTTCGGGAATCTCGTGATCAAATACAAGCGTATTAAGCGTAAGGTAAAGTTTACACGAATACCTTGCAGCAATGGCAACAAGCTCACCAAGCTCTTCAAGCGAGAGGTTGCTGGCCCGCTGACGCGCATTAAAGGATCCGAGTCCACAGTATACAGCATCTGCTCCTGCGCTAATGGCGGCTTTCACACAGTCGACATCACCACCGGGAGCAAGGAGTTCTATCGTTTTTTTTGTCTGTTCTTGCATCTTACAGCTATCACCAATCGAAAAATGTACTATTACACCGGAAAAATTGCAGACTTTTGCAATCACCCCGTAAGGTAGAAATATCGTATATTTAAGCTTTAAAAAGGAAAAAATTACAGCCTATTACGAACGGTAAGCACTTTGTTTATACCAACGACCAAAAAAGAGATTGAACAACGGGGCTGGAAACAGCTTGATATTATTCTTGTTACCGGTGATTGCTACATCGACTCGCCGCTTGTGGGAGTATCGGTGATCGGGCACTGCCTGATAAACGCCGGATTCCGGGTCGGGATTATCGGGCAGCCATCACTGGATTCTTCCGCTGATATCGCACGACTCGGTGAACCATCACTTTTCTGGGGGGTCACTGGAGGTTGCATCGACTCAATGGTCGCAAACCGGACCGCATCAGGCAAACCGCGCCGCACTGACGACTACACACCGGGTGGAGTCAACAACAAACGTCCCGATCGCGCGATAATTGCCTATTCGAACCTGATCCGTACACATTTTAAGAATTGCGCACCTATTGTGCTTGGCGGTATTGAAGCCAGTCTGCGACGAATTGCGCATTACGATTATACATCAAACAAGATCCGCAAATCGATTCTTGTTGACAGTAAGGCAGACTACCTTCTCTATTCGATGGCTGACAAATCGGTAGTCGAACTTGCCCGTCATTTAAAAGATGGCCTTGATTGCAACACGATCCGCGGGCTCTGTTACGTTTCAAAAGCTGCCCCCGCTGATGGCATCGCGCTACCGGATTTCGATACTGTACAGTCCGATAATACAGCGTTTTCATCAATGTTTGCGACCTTTTATCATAATAATGATCCGATTACAGCAAGGGTGATCTACCAGAAACAGGACACACGGTTTCTGGTGCAGAATCCTCCGCCGTTGACACTAACACAAAAGGAACTTGATACGATCCATGGATTTGACTTCATGCGGGATGCTCATCCGTACTATTTGCAAAACGGGCCGGTGAAAGCACTTGACACAATACGTTTTTCGATATTGACACACAGGGGATGTTACGGTGAGTGCAGTTTCTGTTCCATCGCGGTACATCAGGGGCGCACAGTCAGAAGCCGCAGTAAGAGCTCGATTCTTCAGGAAGTAAGGGATATAACGCGGCATCCGCTGTTCAGGGGTAATATCATGGATGTCGGCGGTCCTACTGCAAACATGTATGGGTTTGAGTGTGCAAAGAAATTAACAAAAGGGGCATGCGAAAACAAATCCTGCCTGTTCCCCGAAATATGTCCCGGTATGGAGATCGATCACGCAAAGCAGATCGATTTACTTAATGATATTAAACGCGTACCCGGAGTTAAACGGGTCTTTGTGACATCGGGAATACGCTACGACATGATTCTTGCTGATCAGAAAAACGGTATCCGCTATTTACGGACACTTATCCGCAATCACATATCCGGTCAGCTCAAAATCGCCCCCGAGCATTCATCACCACTTGTTCTCGACAAAATGGGAAAACCCGGAATTGAGACACTGTACAGGTTCAGAGATCTGTTTAACAAGTTTACTGATGAAGACGGGAAGAAACAGTTTTTATCCTACTATTTTATCGCGGCGCATCCCGGCTGCCGTTTCGAGGATATGAAACAGCTTAAAAGTGTCTGCACTAAAGATCTCAAATACACTCCGGAGCAGGTGCAGCTATTCACTCCCACCCCGTCAACACGTTCCACCATGATGTACTGCACGGGCACGGATCCATTTACGGGCGAGAAGGTCTTTGTAGAAAAAAGCCCTGTGGGACGTCAGAAACAGATGGAACATCTGCTCTACGTACCCGGCTTTCTCACTGATGATAACAATTTCA
>CAYMGX010000303.1:0-2403 GCA_964390065.1 uncultured Fibrobacter sp.
ATTCGTATACGGCATGAGTTACCACTGTTTGAAGATGATATAGAGAAGGCAATGAGCATCTCATCCGGTGGTATTTTTCGATCTGCTGTTATTGAAGAGCAGGATTCGTTAATTTCAGATCTTTACAGAAGGAATGGCTTTATCTGCCCGAAGGTTGATGTCGGGTCAGTACCAGATCGGTCAGGGGAGAACAGGATCATTACTGTGCGAGTAAACGCCGGAAGTTATTTCCGTTTGAAGTCCCTTAATATAGATGGAAACAGCGCTATTTCAGATCGATGGCTGAAGCTTAAAATGAGATCCTGGCGTACTGCATTGCTTCCTGGAAGCGCTGGAAGATCTATTGAATCGGTTATCAGTAATGATATTAAAAAACTGGAGAAATATTATCGGTCAAAAGGGTTTGCCGATGTTGCCATAACCGATTCGGTTATAACGGATTCGTTGACACAATCAGTCAGTGTCGCAGTCAAAATTGACGAAGGAGAACGTTACAGGGTAAGATTCACGGATAACCGTGACCGCGGGTTCCGGAAGAGTGTTTTACGAAAAAAAATAGTTCTTCCAAAAAGTGCAAATCGTAATAATCAGGGTATACGAAAATCAGTGACTGCACTTAAAAAACATATGCAGGAAGCCGGGTTTTCCGATGCACAGGTCAAAGCTCTTGATACAACCATAATAAAACGAAAGTATGCAGAAAAAGTTGTAACCTTCAATTGTCGCAGCGGGGAACGTACTACGGTATCGTCAATAACATTTACCGGCATAACAGCTATTTCAGAAAAAGAACTACGGGATCAGATGCTTAATGTTGACAAAGGCAGTAATGCAAAACGTGCCTTTAATACCTCAAAACTTGAAGAGGATGTTTTTGCATTACAAATGCTATACAGGGCCCGCGGTTTTCTTAATGCCGTCGTTACATCAAGTGTGTCGCAGCAAGACAAGTCTGTTGCCATTACCATATCGGTAGATGAAGGCAGGTGTACACATATTGACAGTATCAAAATTGATACGATGCAAATAGGGAAGGAAACGGTCAGTAAAGCTGTTTCGGTACATAAGGGGGATCCATACCGCAATGATCTGATAAAACGCGATGCCCATATGATGCAGACAATGTTATCTGAACAGGGTTTTCCACATGCAGAGATCGTACCGGTTATAATTTTTAACAGTGACAGTAGTGGTGTTGTTGTGGAATACTCTATAAGTAAAGGTCCTGCTGTGTATATGGGTGATGTCCGGTATGTCGGTGCATTTCACACAAAACCGCGGGTGATGAAAAAAACGCAAAAAGTAATTAGCGGTACGCCATTGTCTCTCAAGAGTATTGTTAATTCTCAGAAAGAACTCCGGGATCTTGGTCCGTTTAATTCTGTGCGTTTCAGAACAATCGGACTACGGGAGAAGCGTGATACGGTGCATCTGTTTGTTGACGTAAGGGAAAGAAAACCGTTTTATGGAAATCTGGGAGGTGGTTATCAGTCTGGTAAGGGACCATATATTCATTCAAAAGTCGGGGATCGTAATCTCTTCGGACTTAACAAAGAGGGATGGATTGATGGTGAACTGAGCAGTATCGGGGAACGGGTCGAATTGGGTTTTCTTGAACCGCGTCTGGGGTGGGCACATATCAAAGCGACACTGCAGGTGTTTGGCGAGAAGGAAGAGCTCAATGAGCATTTGGGTACAACCGCATATGGCGTGTCAGGGGGGCTCATAACCAGAGCCGGGCAAAACCTTGTGCTCGGGCTTGGTTCACTTTATGAACGACGGAAACTGTATGCTGATAACGATATGGGTATGGTTGACACCGCATCATTATCAATCGAAAAACAAGCTCGCAATATTCTTACCCTGACACCATCACTGTCTTTTGACAGGAGAGATGCATTTACACGCCCCCGTAAGGGAATTATGATAAATACATCGGTTGATATTGGGAAAGGTCTTGAGTTTTCTGTTGACGATATACTACGGTTTCAGGCTGAAGCCAGAGGGTATTATACACTGTTTTCGCGTTTAACAATAGCTGCAGTTATACGGGGTGGATATTGTATGCCCTATGGTGACAATCATACGGTTCCCGCAGACAGGAAATTTTATCTGGGCGGAACAGGAGATCTCAGGGGCTTTGAGGAAAATAAGTTTCATAGTGATTCAAGAGGTGCAAATACATTGCTATTTGGAAGTACCGAGTTGCGGATAGATCTTGGTTATAATCTCGAACTACCGCTGTTTTTTGATGCCGGACGGCTTGAGAATAGCATTTCGTCACTATCATTACATCAGATCCATTCATCTGCCGGCACAGGTATACGGTACATTACGCCCGTTGGTCCAGTGGGATTGCTTTACGGAAGAAAAATGAATCAGAAAGCTGCAAAGAAACAGGGA
>CAYMGX010000304.1:0-2020 GCA_964390065.1 uncultured Fibrobacter sp.
ATATTCTGTTTTCCCTGTGAATAGTAGTATCCCTTATGAACAATGGAATATAATTATGGTATTTTTACAAGGCAATAGTATACCGGTTTTATGGTAACTTAAGATTCTTTTACTATGTTTACTAACATTGAAAATTAAAATGAATGTGCGACCATGCACAGGTAATTATACACAGTCAGATTCATATTGTAAAAATCAGGAATGTTAAAACTTTTTTTATCGAAATAGCCATAGAACCCTGAACATTTTGACTGTTGCAAAAAGGTAAACGGTTTTTGAGCGTATAACCGTCTACTTACTGCTTTAAGATTGGTTTAAAAGTTACTTGTTGATTGATTTAAAGAGCAGATTAATTCAGATAGTAATGATATACTTTGCAAAGACGATATGTACTCAATCTACAAAAGGGGAAAATATTGAATACTAAAAATTTCTTTCAATCATGCCTGTTTATTGCTGTTCTACTAACCTCTACATTGTTGTCACAAACAGCAACTCCTCCTTCAACCGGTGATGGTATGATTTCCTCGCCGTATCAAATCAGTTCCATAGAAAACATTCAATGGATAGCTCAGACACCCTCAGTATGGAAGAGTCACTTTATACAGATATGCGATATTGATGCATCTGTGACAAAGCAGTGGAGACGTGAAACTGGCAGGGGCTTCTACGAGACATTTTCCGGACTTAGGCCAATCGGAATTGATTCTGCATTCAGCGGTACCTATGATGGCAACGGGTATGTAATTGACAGTATGTATCAATATCTTGAAAATTCAACAAACACTGGCCTTGCGCTGTTTTCTCAGATTTCTGGGGCCACCATAAAAAATCTGAAAATTACCAACGCCATAATATCAAGTTATTACTATACAACGTCTATTCTTATCGCTAATGCAAGTAATTCAACCATTAACAATTGTACTGTATCTGGAACAGTGTATGGTAGAATCGATGTAACCGGTGGATTAATCGGCAGGTCAATAAATTCGACAATATCAAATTGCCACAGTACTGCTACAGTATCGGGAGGAAATGGTACCGGTGGACTGATCGGCACATTTTCAAAAGGAACTCTGGAAAAAAGTTCATGCATGGCACAGGTTAAAGGTGTAATGGAAACCGGGGGACTTGTCGGCATTGGTGGCTCCGGGAGCGTTATTCGTAACTGCTTTCATCAGGGAACAGTTCGGGGTAATTATAGTGTAGGTGCATTGTTCGGGGTTATTTTCAGCAATGTAACCGTTAAGCATTGTTACAACTCGGGTTTAACTCTGGATGAGAGTATGTATGATACATCTGGATTGTTTGGTGATTGGGATACAACAGGCATAGTTCTCGAATCTATTCATTGGGATGCTACAGTAGCACACCTGCCAAAAAGTTATCAGGGAAGTAATAATCCAGGCAACACAACAAGCGAGATGTATCAACAAGCAACATATACAGGATGGGACTTTGATTCAGTATGGACAATTGAAGAGGGAGTTGGATACCCTCAGTTGCGTCAAAACAGTGGCGTTATGAACGTTCGGCAGAAACGCTCATCTCCTGCAGTTGTTCCTTTTACTATTGTAATTCAAAACAACCGGTTACTTATTACTGAGAAACTATATTGCCAGGTAACCATAATGAATTTACAAGGAAAGATCTGTATTAATGAACAGGCTACCGGGTTACCACTTCATGGTTTACCGAATGGACACTATATCGCAATTGTCAAAGAAATGAAGAATGCAACGTATACACTCCGGGAGATGATTGTACCGTTTACACTTTTCAGGTAATTCAACTTTGTTATTATTCCGGCAACTTAATATTACTCACAATGTAACGAAAGTTGTCGGATTTCTTAATAAAAATGGCTCATTGTTACTAACTGTGGGGAAATAGTTAATTGCCGGAGTAACAATATACATTTAACTATATTTCTTATGGAGAATTCAAATCGTTTTTCTGTTGTTAACTGTGAACCTGTTGACAAGTTTCTATTGAACATCAATCCGTCAAAGTAAAAACA
>CAYMGX010000304.1:2030-2348 GCA_964390065.1 uncultured Fibrobacter sp.
TTTCCGTCAACCCTTAAAGAATTCAATAACCATTGGAGAAACCGGTGTTACAAACATCACTCCATAGAAACCAACTATGGGATTCTTAAATTTTGTATAGAACATGTGATCAGTTCGCAAAAAGACCAGTGATCCGGCAAACAGTGTTACCTTTGGAAGTACCACACGTTTCTCATCCCGTAAAAACACCACTCCCGCACCCCCGCCTCCGATTAATGATGAGTATATTATATTACTTTAAAGATTTTCACTATGACGCTATTTTGCAAAGTGAAATAACCAAATGGCTGAACCCATCTTTTTGAAAACACAGATGGC
>CAYMGX010000305.1:0-2333 GCA_964390065.1 uncultured Fibrobacter sp.
TTGTTACCGGTAAAAGATATGCCAGTGTTTTTCCTGAACCGGTCGGTGCAATTATAAAGGTATTACGATTTTTATAGATTGCATCCATTGCCTGAGTCTGCATTGGTGTAAGCGCTTCAATATTAAGATTTTTTAAAGAATTTTTTATCACAATTCGCACTTTCTGTCACCACCACTACGTGTTTACGGGAGCAGCATTGACCTGTAATTGATGGATGTTTCCTGCATAACATGTTTTTATTTCAATCGATTATCACTCACAATGTGCGATATGATACGATGTGTACTAAAACACAGTAAACAGAAGGCACCTGATTAAACGCACGAAAATATACGTTTTTACTTTATTCAGTGTAGTATTTATTATTCTTCGTAGTATTTATTATTCTTCAAATTGAATTGTTTACCCGTTACGATTTTTAAATCAATGTTTATTTATGTATATTATTTTCACATTCAGTTAAATTCGGCTAACCTGGCTGATTTTTTCAGTGTGATCCACTATCAGCAAAAAAGCCGGTTAACTGTTTGATGAAATACGGTATGCCATTGTTAAGATGACGTGACAAACATCAGAAGAATGCATACATCTGAAACCTGCAGGAACCAGTATTTTTAAATAACACCACACTCACAAGGAGATTCTATCAATGAAGATTATCGACCTTGACACCTCCACTCAACAATCCTACTTCCATTGTCTTGAAGACTACTCTGCCGATATTCTTGAAGCAGGTTTACACAAAGAAAACTGGTATGCGGTAATGAAAAATAAGGGGCTACGTGTAAAACTTGCTATTGACGAGGAAAAGAATGCACCGGTGGGTATGATTCAGTACGCACCTATAGAACATACTCATATCTCCGGTACTAACCTGTATTTTATTTATTGTATCTGGATTCACGGCTACAAGCAGGGTATTGGTAATCACCAGAAGAAAGGTATCGGGACACAACTTCTGACAGCAGCGGAAACCGATGCACTGGCGCTCGGCGCACAGGGTATTGCTGCATGGGGTTTGTCACTACCCGTCTGGATGAAAGCATCATGGTTCAAAAAACATGGATACCGGAAGGTTGACAAAGACGGCATCGCGTTATTGATGTGGAAACCGTTTAATAGCAATGCTACACCGCCGCAATGGATTCACCAGACGCAAAAACACAATTTTACCAATCCAGGCAAAGTCACGGTGACATCATTTGTAAACGGATGGTGCCCTGTACAGAATCTCGCCTGCGAACGGGCAAAACGCGCAGCTGCATCATTTGGTGACAACGTTATCTTTAATGAGATTCACACACTGGACAAAGAGGTATTCTCAAAATGGTGTATCAGTGATGCGCTCTATATTGACAACAAGCAAATTACCACCGGTCCGCCGGTATCGTTTGAGAAATTGACCAGAGAAATAAGCAAAAGAGTGAAACGAATCTGTCGGTAATACATCCCGATATGATTACTTATCTTTTATAACTACTATTTTTTGAAAGAACTGCCATGAATGAAATAATCAGAAATGCACAGGAAAAGGATCTGCCCGTACTGGTGGAACTCCTTAATGAACTCTTCTCCAATGAACTCGAATTTTCTCCCGATGCTCAAAAACAGTTTCAGGGGTTACGAGCACTACTGCTATCAGACAATGGCGATATTCTTGTTCTGGAAATTGACAACAAAGTAATCGGCATGGTAAGTCTTCAGTATCTGATAAGTACATTTCTCGGCGGAAAAGTCGCACAGCTTGAAGACATGATTATCAGCAAAAAGTATCGACAAAAAGGATATGGTTCAAAGCTCTTTTCCCATGCGTTATCATACGCCCGCGATAACGGCTGTCTTCGGGTAACACTTCTGACCGATTACAACAATGATATTGCAATCCGGTTTTACGAATCGTTTAACCTGAAAAAATCACAAATGATTCCGATGAGAATTGTTTTTTAAACAAGTTGTAGTCCAGTAACGCATGATACGTTGGCATACTAATTAGTGGTACAACAGGTGAACTCTGTCCATAAATATCCCTTATTTTAAGGGATATTTTTATTTTATTATCCCTTGTTCTATGGGATATCTATCAACAAGGGCCTATCAGTTTAAGTAACCAGTCAAATCAAAGTAGATGAAATAACACACAAAAACCTCCCCCCTCCCCGCAAAAAAACAATTAATTTATACATATTCTATTTAAATCCTAACTTTTATCGCAGGATCGCTACATGGACACTAATGAGCAGTATTTCGGGGAGTTTGGCGGGAAGTTTATTCCGGAGATCTTCCATGATACCTTTGAAAATCTTATTGCAGGATATAAAAAAATTCGTAACGA
>CAYMGX010000306.1:0-2320 GCA_964390065.1 uncultured Fibrobacter sp.
GTTTTGAAAAACTGGTAACTCATTCTCCTTTTCTCTTCCACTCCTTTATTCCTCCTGTACTTACCCCTTTCCAATCCACACTTTCTTCTCTTTGGCCCTTGACCGCTAAGGATTCCTTGACTTAGTTTAATTATTAAAGCACACGGTAAAGGATTTTTCCAGTGGTACATTGACGATTGCATTTGCGGATTGTGGAGTTCTGTTAAAGGAATTGACTAAATGATTGAATATAGAAAAATACTCCAAAAAGATATTCCCAAAATAGCAACGTTGTATATAAAATTAGCTCTGTATATACAACAGGAAACAAATGATCCCTATTTTGACATTAATGATCTTTCCGAACAATCTATGATTTGCAGTTTGGAAAAAGATATACAGGATAAGACAAAGCAAACATTTGTAGCAGTTGAAAACGACAACGTTATCGGATTCATTGCTGGTGTAATTATCGATTGTTTTCTGCCTTTTTCTAAAATCCCAAAAGTCGGGTATATAGCAGGTGCGTATGTTTGTCAGGAAAACAGGAATAATGGTGTTATGAAGAATTTAGAAAAAATGATTACAGATTATTTTATGGAACATAAATTACCATACGTAGAATTGAATGTTATTTCTAATAATTTTGTTGGCAGGAAAACCTGGAAAAAGTTAGGGTATACTACATTCAGAGAGCAAATGAGAAAGAAATTATCTTGTCCCCGATCCCGGCAATCTTGACCGTTTCATCCCTCTAAACTTGACCGCGAAATCCCACCAACCTTGACCGGTGAAAAAACAAAGACCGTTTCCTGTCTCAGTAATCTGATAGTTCTCTTTTTATCAGATCACATTACACGGCTATCGCAAATTGTCTGAACCTTGATTTCAATGATTTCCATGATTGACATGATACATCAATAAAATGTAATTCAGGTCTGAAAATTTACAATTATGAAGTAGTACAAATGGGACAAAACTATTGTGATTTTACCGGGCAAAAACAGAAACAATCGAAAAGCATCATTGATTCCGTTGTTTCCGCAAGGCTTGAGTGCTTGAGGTCGTTTTTATTAAAAACAATGAAAATCAAAGTTAAAAGATAAAAACAATGAGAAATTTTATAATGCTGCAATCATTTTCCCCACCATTACTGTACAGGTACGCATACAGGTATTATTTTAGAAGTGGAGTACGCGTATTACTTTGCCCTTACGGAAGTTCTGTGGGCGACATCGTTCAACTTGTAAAGAATGTAATCATCCACAGGACAGGTGAACTCAAGCCCGATTCAGTTATTAAGAATTTCTTAATAACTGCCGCAGTATGAAATTTTTAAAGGATTAGAAAATGGCTCCGGAAATTAATGTTCAAGGAAAAAAGGTGATGGTCATATCCAGAAATCTGTCTGATTTTATATCGTTGACCGACATTGCCAGACACAGGGATGTCGAGAGTCCAGCGGACATTGTTTAGAACTGGATGCGCACGAGAAGTACCATTGAATTTCTTGGGCTTTGGGAAAAGCTTAATAACCCGGATTTTAAACTGGTCGAATTCGACCAGTTTATGGGCGAAGCAGGGTCCAACCATTTCGTCCTATCACCGCAAAAATGGATAGATACAACGAATGCCGTCGGGCTGATATCTAAGTCAGGACGATATGGCGGTGGAACCTTTGCTCATAAAGATATTGCCTTTGAGTTTGCCTCCTGGATTTCTCCTCCTTTCAAGTTGTACCTCATCAAGGAGTTCCAGCGGCTGAAGGATGAAGAACAGAAACAGCTCGGATGGGACATCCGCCGCAACCTTGCAAAAATCAATTATCGTATCCACACTGATGCTATTAAGGAAAACCTGATTCCCCCTGAATTATCAAAGACGCAAATCAACCTGATTTATGCATCCGAGTCCGATATTCTCAATATGGCCCTCTTTGGTACAACTGCAAAGCAGTGGCGCGATGCAAACCCGGACAGAACCGGAAAGGTTGTCGAAGCTCAATAAAATTGCGATTCAGCAGATGAAATTGCTGACAGAACATGCACTAATTGGACGGATGGAGAATGGGAAAAAGATGCTTCTCAAGAAGGCCACGAAACACACAGAGGGGAAGACTCGGAATCCGGGGAAAGGGGGTTCGCGTGCTTAATACCATAAAAATTGGTGAATTTCTACACCGAAGAGAATTGACCGCTTCGTTCCACTAACCTTGATCGTCGAATCCCAAAAAGAATGACCGCGAAATCCCACCAACCTTGACCGGTGAAAACAAAGACAGTTTCTTGTTTCAGTAATCTGATGATTCTCTTTTTGTCAGATCACTTTACACGGCTATCGC
>CAYMGX010000307.1:0-2309 GCA_964390065.1 uncultured Fibrobacter sp.
CTGACACAATTCCTTACCGATATCGGTTTCAAGGTTCGTCATGTTGTAACCGGTACACCTGGTAAAAAGTTTATCAAGCGTGTTACCGATGCAGCTGGTACCGAGGATATGAATGTTAAAGAAGCATCTGACTATTTCTATTTGCACCAGTTGATACTTAACGAAAAAGTTGATCTTATTATCGGTAATACCTATGCGAAATACATGTCACGGGATCTTGACATTCCGCACATAAGAATGGGTTTCCCGATCTATGACCGCGTGGGTCATCAATACTTCCCGACTGTTGGTTACAGAGGAGCAATGAGACTTGTAGAAAAACTACTCGGTGCACTTATGGACTATCAGGACAAGACTGTTCCGGAAGAGAAGTTTGAACTTATAATGTAGGAAAATGAGGGCCTCACCCCCCGGCCCCCTCTGGTCCTTCGACCACTTCGATGCGTCGTCCGCACGCGGTAGAGGGGGAGTTTAGTTGTCCCTGTTCCCCCTCTGCCGCTTGCGGAGAGGGGGTTAGGGGGTGAGGCCTTGGTTATCAAGAATCGAGGTGTATCGTGTCAGTTGACAAACCAGGCATTTTATCAGATCGCAGAAAACAGATATTTGAAAAAGGGGTTGATTCCTACGAATTAAAGTGTGAGAAGGTTAGTACTGCGGGTTCTGTTTCTCAGCGGGCCTGTGCTTTCTGCGGATCGCGGGTGGTGCTCTACCCTATTGTTGATGCATTACACCTTGTGCATGGTGCAATTGGATGTGCAGCGTATACCTGGGACATTCGGGGCTCATTATCAAGCGGGCCCCAGCTGCACCGTTCCAGTTTCTGTACAGACCTCCGTGAAAAAGAAGTAATTTACGGTGGAGAAATAAAGCTCAGAGAAGCACTTTACAAATTAATACATGAGCACAAGCCATCCGCGGCATTTGTGTATACAACATGTATTGCAGGAATCATTGGGGATGATGTCGCTGCTGTTTGTAAAGAGGTTCAGAAAAACACCGGTATTCCTGTTATATCAGTACAGTCCGAAGGATTCAAGGGTACAAAAAAAGATGGATATAAAGCAGCATGTGAATCGCTGATGCGATTGATTGGCCTCGGTGATGGGGCATCGATTCCACTAAGCATTAATATTCTCGGGGATTTCAATATTGCCGGTGAAATATGGGTGATAAAGAACTATTTTGAGCAGATGGGCGTTAACATTGTGGCAACGCTTACCGGGGATTCACGGGTTGAACAGATTAAAAATGCGCATCGTGCACAGCTGAATGTGGTACAATGTGCAGGATCCATGAATACCCTTGCCAAAATGATGAAAGAAAAATACGGGATACCATTTGTAAATGTGTCATTCTTTGGCATTGAGGATACTGCGAAATCGCTCTATGATGTTGCAGACTTTTTTAATGTTGACGAAATTAAAAACAGGACAAAAACACTTGTTTCGACAGAGATTGCGCTTATCCGACCTCTTCTTACTGAAATAAAGGCAAAGTGTAACGGAAAACATGCAGCACTTTACGTAGGCGGTGCATTCAAAGCGATATCTCTTGTAAAAGCATTACGTCACATTGGAATCAGGACAGTTCTTGCCGGAACACAGACCGGAAATATCCAGGATTATGAAGTACTAAAAAATGTTTGTGATAATGGAACAGTAATTGTCGATGACTCCAACCCTGTTGAATTATCCCATTTTCTTATTGAAAAGAACGTCGATCTCTTTATTGGAGGAGTTAAAGAACGTCCTCTTGCTTACAAACTTGGCATTGGATTCTGTGACCACAATCATGAACGCAAAATCTGTCTTGCAGGCTTTGAGGGCATGGTAAACTTTGCACGGGAAGTAAGTGCAAGCCTGACAAGTCCGGTATGGAAGTTTGTCAATTGGAGAAAGAAAACATATCATGAAGCTTGATACAAACAGATCACCATATGTAACAGTCAATCCATGCCGTTTATGTACACCACTCGGTGCAAGTCTTGCTTTCAGGGGAATACGCAATTGCATGCCACTGGTTCATGGATCACAGGGGTGTGCAACCTATATCCGCAGATTTCTTATCAGTCATTTCAGAGAACCTATGGATATAGCGTCATCAAGTTTCAGTGAGGACACTGCGATTTTCGGAGGAGAAAAAAATCTTCTTGACGCATTCGAAAACATACTTCGTCAATACAACCCTGAAGTTATCGGCATTGCGACATCATGCCTTACTGAAACAATCGGTGATGATGTCGATAAGATTATCAGAACTGTTCAGTCAAAAATTCCGGCTAAACTCGTTTCTGTTTCAACACCATCATT
>CAYMGX010000308.1:0-2290 GCA_964390065.1 uncultured Fibrobacter sp.
ATCGCGATGCTCATGATCTCGGTGTTTATTATACGGATGAATGCTGTACAAAAATCCGCATCAGCAACAGTGAAAAAAACTCAAGCCTATCATCTTGCACAGTCCGGAGTGGAACGGGCATCGTATTTTTTAAGTGGTGGTGATAAGCATACAATTGACTGGGAATGCGATAATTATGTTGAAAAGATAGGTGATTTTGGAATAATCACTTTGCAAAACAGAAAGTTTGGAGTTTTCGCAAAGCTAACCTCAACGGGTCAGCGCCTTGACTATACCTGCACATATCAGAATATATTTGGGCGCACATTACCCGGGCTTCTTAAGCCGGTTATCACCTTAACAGGTCATAGTGGTGGTCTTGAATTGAAGGATGGGTCGACGCTAAGCGGGCCGGTCGTGCTGTTTCATGGTGGAATAAGATACTATCAGTCACCGGTGATCATAAAAGTATCACCATCACTACCCTTTGATTCATCAGCGGTATACAAAACAGTACAGAAGATGAGCAGTGAATGTATTGCGTTACTTGCAAATAAGAATAGTGTAACATCTGATTTTAGAATAGACGAGACCACAGATCTGGCTAAATTTGGTGATACAATCGTTGTTATCGGAAATCTTGAAATAAGCGGCCGGGATCTTGAAGATAAAGTTTTTATTGTGTCAGGGAACGCGACACTTGAGCATAATGCAGTGTTGCGAGGGTCAATGCTTTTTTGTGAAAATGCATATGTAAATAACGCCCGGGTATTGCAATCTGTAGTGTACACTCAAAAAAAATGCATGTTACAAAGCGGAATGTATAATGCACAATGTATAACTAATGATTCTTTGATTGTTAAAAAGGATATGTCATTTGGTACCATGTCTGTTTTTGTCAATTACCGAAGCATTATAAATGATACGGTTGTAAGTGGTGGTGTTTATCTTGATGAACATACCAGATATCAGGGCGTGATTATTTCAGTCATGGACTCTCTTGCAAAAAAACGCAGCTGGCATCCGTCAATTACGCTGGGTTCGAAAACATCCGTTAACGGAGTACTTGTAACAAATCAAAGCATTTACATGAAGAAAAACAGTGTAAAAGGGCATATATGGGCGCAGCAGATTGAATCATCTGATAAAAATGTTGCCTATACCAACTACCTGATTGGATGTACAATACAGCCATCAGAAGTCAACATCCCCTTTCCCCTTTTTGGTCCTTCACCGATCAGATTGCTTGATGAACAGGTTTCTGAAGTTCAGTATCAACATGGGTTGCTTGGAACAGAGTAGTGCCTTTTCTGTAATGTTGCCCTAACAAATTCACCATTGATCTGGTTCAGGGTTACCAAACAATAAATCTAAGACCTGTTTCCGGTTGGGTGTATTAACGCTCTGATTTCATAAATGCATAAAAATCAAACAATACTAACGAATATACTTGATTGTTGTTCAATTATTTGTTACGTTCATTAATACTGAACACGACATGCTAATGAACAGAGCAGGAAAAATGAACAATAAATCAGCCACTCGCACTCAACCACGGAATTTAGGTTAAAGTAATCCACTCATTTAAGATGATACATTACCCGACGAATCCGTTTGATGATAATAATTTTTATCATGTCAATAACAGGATGTGTATTGTATTGACTTGTAAATTCAGTGATAGCAGCATCTACTTTTTCCGGAAATATTTCTGCCATTTCTTTTACAGTTTCGCGAAGATAGGTATATCGAATGCCGATCTCATCTGACAGTTTTTTCCAGTATTCAATAGTAATCTGCCCATAATCAAAGCATCCACCTACTGACATGGCAAGTCTTGTGTCGATCCCGGGATAAACAGCTGTACATACCAGATCGTAAAGTGGAGCAAGTGATGCCACACCCTGATTTCTATAAAGTAAAGAGATATTTTTTGCATGAGCGTCAGCATTCCCGCAAAAGAGATTGAATATAAGCCAGCGAAGCAGTGTATCAGTATCAGTTATCGGATTTGCTGTAATCTGGTCGATTAATTTAAAACAAGTCTGAAATGACGGACCGCCTTCAGCTTCATATTTTCGTTGAGATGAGAAACCAAGAGCCTGGCAGAGATCTTCCTGGTGAATCCGGTGATAATTTCCCGTTGTGTCATTCCACCGATCGAATCGTTCTACTAAACAAGTATTTAAATCGTTAATTTTGAAAAGTGTCGCGGTTACAGCGGGAAGTTTCATTTGCTTTGCTATAAGCGTTATCAGAACTTCATTTTCGGGAAGATCTATAACGCAAAGTGGATATTGGAACGTGCGGC
>CAYMGX010000309.1:0-2219 GCA_964390065.1 uncultured Fibrobacter sp.
CTTAATCAAAGTTCAGAGAACCCGATCACACACATCAAAAATTTCAAAGAACGTTTATAAATTCAACCCGCAGACTACTCTATATTGTTGTTTGCAAGCTTCATTTTCAAAGAGGTCTCTAATATACTACATCGAGAATCGAATGTCAAATTTATTTTAAAAAATTTTTATTTACTTTTTTAAGTCGTTTTAAGTAATTGCAGCGTAACACCTTACACTGTTTCGAACCGTAGCAGAACTCATTCTCTGCAAGACTTTTCTAACATTCCACTCATTCAAATTGAACACGTCTCTAACTGTTCGGGCTCTAATATACTAAATTTCTTCATCAACGCAAACACTTTTTTAAAATACAACACAATATATTGGGTATACGCTTTTCCTACATTCCACATATCTTACAATAAATCAAAAACTTAAAACGATCAATTACGTTAGGATAAACAGTCCGGAAAAAACGAACTACAATCAGAACTATTACAACATCTGTGATTACATACATATAAATTGTAGAAACTTTTTTGCAGTAGAAATAAATGAAGATGGGAACTCAGGTTTTGGAAGCAGATGGTATGCAACCCAAACAGTTGCATAGCCAGATATCCGACAGACGGCCGCAGGTTAATTGACCGGATATAATTGCGATTAGCACTATTCTTGTTTCTTATCTCCCATCATACCTGAAATAACATACCTGACAGACTGGATAGGTAGATGTGATTATACGCAACTTTTATCCGCCGGAGACATTTTCTGAACCTGTTCCCGCTTCCACTCTGCAAATGTGCCCTCAAGAATATGTTTTCGTGCACTCCTGACAAGATTCATATAAAAATGAACATTGTGCAATGTCAACAAGCGAAGTGCCAGTATCTCCCCAGCCATATAAAGATGACGTATGTATGCCATTCCAAAATTTCTGCATGCATAGCAATTACATTCTTTATCAATTGGTGAATCAAAATTCCTTGTGTATTTTGCATTTTTTACATTTACTTTGCCACTTGACGAAAAGACAGAACCATTGCGTGCATTACGCGTGGGAAGTACACAATCAAACATATCGATACCACGTTCTATACATTCAAGGATATCGATCGGAGTCCCGACACCCATCAGATAGCGGGGTTTATTGACAGGAAGCAAGTCAGATCCGTAATTGACGACATCGTAAGTAAGTTCAATTTTCTCTCCCACAGCAAGACCTCCAAGTGCATAGCCCGGAAAATCCATTGCAACCATCTCGCGTGCACATCTCTCGCGCAGCTCCTTTATTGTTCCACCCTGCACAATACCAAATAACGCCTGCTGGTATCCGTGATGTAAGGGCGTCTTTGCGTGATGTTCAACGCACCGTGCAGCCCATCGCAGTGTCCGTTCAACAGCCTGTACAATTGCTTTTGTTTCAGCATCCGACGGCGGACATTCATCAAAAGCCATAATTATATCTGCGCCAAGATTATGCTCAATCTCCATCACCCTTTCAGGCGAGAAAAAGTGACGTGATCCATCAATATGCGACTGAAACCAGACGCCCTCTTCAGTGATTTTTGATATATCCCGTAGACTAAACACCTGAAACCCACCACTATCGGTGAGCATCGCACGGTTCCACTTTTCAAATTTGTGAAGCCCTCCAGCATCCCTTATCAGCTCATCAGTAGGACGCAGGTGAAGATGGTAGGTGTTTGCAAGAATAATCTGCGCGCCACACTCCTCAAGCTCTGCCGGAGAAAGAGCCTTTACTGTTGCCTGCGTTCCAACCGGCATAAAAATGGGTGTTTCTATCACCTGATGTGGTGTTGTAAGCACTCCGGCACGTGCTTTTGTATGTTCATCTTTTTTTAACAGCGAAAATGAAAATTCATTTGTCATGGATATCTACAGAGACCTTCGAAAAATTTATACACAATACCTGATCTACCTGGTAATATACTTTTTGGATCCCATATTCCTGATTCGAATCATTATTCATATACTTTTTTTCAAAATGAATCACCTTTACGCCTGTTCTACTGAAAAATTACTGAATAATTGTCAGTTTATTGATAGCCGCTATCAGGGGCCCATTACCGTAAACGACTCTGTAATCATGTTAAAAAAACCATGTATATATCTGTATATAAACAACTTAGAATCTATTTTTATTGTCCACTGGCGGAAGCAACAAAAAACATGTATATTAATGAATTGAGTAACTTCAAGATTTTTATTACCTT
>CAYMGX010000310.1:0-2217 GCA_964390065.1 uncultured Fibrobacter sp.
CGCAGGAAGCGGAGGTGGAGCAAACGAAAAAATCAGCTATGCGACCAGTAATTCTCCTAACGGGCCATGGACTTATAAGGGTGATATTTTTAATCCCACAAATATTAACACCAATCACTCTGGCGTCATCGACTACAAGGGTCGTTCATATTGCTTCTATCATACCGGCCAATTATCGAACAATGACGGATTCAAACGCGCGGTGTGCGTGGAAGAGTTCACCTATGGGTCCGATGGAAGCATTCCCAAACTCAACATGAGCACAAATGGACCAAAGCAGGTTGATACGCTGAATCCATATGACACAGTCCAGGCTGAAACTATATGCTATAGTTCAGGACTCAAGACTGGAACCTGCAGTGAAGGTGGAATAGAAGTCAATAACATTGATAATAATGACTATATAAAGGTTAAAGGTGTTGGTTTTGGTGACGGTGCAACAAAATTTGAAGCACGAGTGACGCCAAATTCAGGCAGCGGAAAAATTGAACTGCGTCTGGGAAGTCAATCAGGTACTCTGATTGGTACTTGTACAATTGATGGTTCAGGCAGTGCCTGGACGACAAAATCATGTACTGTCAGCGGTGCAACCGGTGTTCAGGATCTATTCCTTAAGTTCACCGGTAGCGGCAGTAATCTTTTCAAATTCAACTGGTGGAAGTTTGAGAGTGCAACTGGTGTCGGGTCAAGTGCAAAATTAAACAATCTGAAATCAAGTCGCCTGACTGTATCACAAAAAGATGCCGGCACCATGATGTTTTCTCTGCAATCACCGGAAATTGTGCAAGGTAACTCGATTACACTGACTATCTCGGATCTGCAGGGCCGTATAGTTGCAACGGTATCTTCTGATGCACAGATATCCGGAACAGAGGCTTTCAGCATTAATAAAAAATCTATTCGGTCCGGTATGTATATGATACGGGCATCTTCTGATGGCAAGGTTCTGTATAATAACAGTTATAAATTATAATCGATAACAATAGTATAATCGTTCACAGGTTGATCGTTCTGATTTCAAACCTGTGGACATTTTTATCTTCTTGTCAAGTATACCACCATCAATAGATCGCCTCAGGTAACAACGCACACATACAAAACCAAACAGATATCGATCAGTACATATCTCGAAAATATTGTTGCTGACCAGTTATTTACACAACGGGATTTATGACCGCGCAAGGCCTGATTACATAGATTTTGTTAGTTCCAACAATGCCGGTTCAGTTCATTCCGAGGCGTAAAACGCGCCCCCCAGCAGAGGGACTAAAAGATTAACAGGAGTGTTTATTGCTTATTTGTTTTAAAAGTCCCCCTGCGGGGGATACCAATGTTGGCCGCCATTAACTTAACCTTGACATGTTGCAACTGTGCCGGTTGCGTGCCCCCACCCCAGCTCAAAGCAGCTGGACCTCCCCCGCAGGAGGGAGGCGTAATTGTTTTAAAATCAAACTATTACCTCCCTCCTGCGGGGGAGGTCGCTCGGTTTTACGAGCGGGTGGGGGCGAGCGCATAAGTACACTGCCACCTTATCAATCTCAACTTAACGACATTCGGGGGGCGTGCACAAATCGATTTACAAAAACATTCACTCACCATAAGTAAACAACACACATTCTACAATCAGGGACCCTTTACTTTATAAAAACAAAGTATTTTTTACAGACTCAGAAACAAGTCTCAAAGTGCAAATTCCTATCGTTCAGACGTTGCTGTTGAATTCAGGTTGACTATTACACCAGACTTGCCAGTTAAATTGTCTTTACCGGATAATGTGTTAAATTTCTGCCCTAAAAGGTTGTATACCTTTGGTATTGCATTGCTATTTTTAGACGAAAAAAATGGGAGTGTTTGCCTGCCACCAGTAAAAACAGTTTGGATTCCGAAAACGTCTGATTGCACATTTCTTGATTGACTAATATGTAATTTTTCATTAATCGCGGTACTGCCGGAATTCATTGACATCGTTACATCTGCAGTACCGCTGCTCTGATATCCTTCGACAAAAAACATTACTTCATACATCTCCCCCATCACCATATTCTTCGCAGCCCATGCATCAAAATGATTCGCACAGGTTATCGTTCCACTTGTACGTTTATTCTGCCGGACGCTCCAGAACTGTTTCGCCGGTTCAATGCCAAAATTATTCACATACTTTTCATAGATATCGTAAACCCCGCTATCACTGACAAGAGTTCCTTTTGATGTTACCCC
>CAYMGX010000311.1:0-2205 GCA_964390065.1 uncultured Fibrobacter sp.
TTCTTATTGCTATCAGCAGTACCATTATGATGCAGTGATAAAAAAAGATCCGGCTTTATAGAGTCGCGTATTCTGCATCGCATTGCCAGATCACCTATATATCTCATACTGTCATTCCACCACAATGAATTAACACCCTCGCGAATCATATACACTGTTGCCCTTTTTTCCTCCAGCATTCGCTTCAAATATATTGCAACCTGTAAATTGACATCACGCTCAATCGTTCCACCGCGTCCGTAGGCACCTCCGTTTGCATTACCATGTCCGGGATCAAGCATTACTGATATACCTTTTAATGATACCTCCGGTATATTAAAGGGCACTGCCGAGTTGTACCAGGAATCAATTCTTGTGATATGTGAATTACATACTGCAAATAATGTACATAATGCGATCAGAAATATATTAAGTAGTGTCTGTCCGAAAACCCCATTTCTTTACGTTCGTTGACACGTGGCAATAACGTGATGCCCTGTTGTTTGTTGTTGATGCATGGTTCTTTTTAATTAAATTTGGTATAAAACGAGCAAGTACTTGACACATGGTACATTTTGTTTGTATTTCTCCCTTTACATAATAATTCAATTAGCATTTATGCTGCCTTTTTACGATTAACAGTCAAAAGCAATTCTTTGTTTCTCAACATTGCTCCTATCAATTGTAAGTTACGAGCCACAATTGCTAGAGCCACATATCGTTTGAATCCTTCTAATCCTCGATCGTTGCATCGATCAAGACCATGATTTTCTATTGCATTTATGGCTGATTCAACAGCTGAGTGTTGACGCCTCTTCTCTGCAAATTGCTCCGTTGATTCGATGCGGCGATTTTCTTCGTTTAATCTCCCTTTCCTCGGAAGTACAGTATATTTGAGCAGACTCGATAAATCAGTCTGATTTTTGGGACTATGAAATCCCTTGTCAAAGCTGCAACTTTGTACATATGGATACCGGGACAGCGTTTCTTTTATTATGGGGACAGCAATTGCATCATCAGTTTCATTCTGCATCACCTTATGATGAAGTATAAACCCACTACTACTTTCTACTATGCATACTCGTAATCCTAATTCCTGCGAAACACCAGCTTTGCCTTTCGATATCCACTCTGTATGTTCTTCAAATATTGAGAACACCTTTTCATTATGTGCAATTACTTCACCCTTAAAACAACGCCGCGAAATCTGATCAATCTGACGTTTTCCGTGTTCAACAAAGCGATTTATTTCTTTTCCCGTTTCACTGTATAATACATCCGTGCTTATTCTATTTGCTACAATCACAGCTCTTGATAGATGCATCATTGCGGTGTCAATGTACTGCTGAGTTGCATGGTGACTAACCGTACGCGTACTATCTTCCTTATCGCGAGTACGCTCTTTTTGAGCAGCACGAAACATTCTTTTAAGAGATCTGAGATTATAAGCAGTCTGTCGCCAACCATCAAGGTTAAATCTTTCTGCCATTCTAAAACTCAGAACCATTGCTTTACGTACTGCATCCCATAACAAATTTAAATCAGTTGGAAAATGTACGTTTGTTTCAAGTACAAATGAGTCACATCGAGAATGTGTGGGCTTACTATTTTCACCATTATCTGCAAGTTTAGCCCCTGCATCAACTGCAATCTGATTAATCTTGTCCAATATATCAGATGTAAACAACCGTAAGTTATCGTTAAGGGCCTGTCGAGTATAGCGAGTTTCGAAGTCAAGCATACCATGTCCAAGCATCTGGCGAAGTACAATATGATTATTTGCAATTTCCTGAAGTTTGTCATAATCCCAATTACAGTTAAGGCGTAATGTTCCCAAAACCAATATACGCCAAAGATTCATTCCATTACGACCGTTGTCAATGTCCACTCCTTCAGGCACAATTTTCCACAAAAGTTTGAATACCTTTTTACGATTGACAGTATCACAATAGAGGTGCTGAAGACCTCTTAAAAGTTGCGGAATTTCATCACGGCAATTAAGATCAAATTTTATATCTTCTATTGCAATTTCTCCCATTTGAAGCTGTTCCGATATTATTTTTCTCATATATTCTCCAGTGAGTTTTTTTGACTTTTGCAAGTCTTTTTTTGTTTTGCGATTAAAAAATACTACATGCAGAAATGTCAAGAAAGAAACTTCGCTGGAGAATTTGTTATTTTGACACCGGTTTTATTGTGCAATACATCTTTTTGGTCAGACACTAA
>CAYMGX010000312.1:0-2196 GCA_964390065.1 uncultured Fibrobacter sp.
CTTCACCCAAATTGTCTGCAAGAGGACCTTGCAATGAGGATTATTATGTAGGTACTAGTAAGATACTTGTATGCATCATGACAATGCAAGAGTTATTATAAAAAAAATAAAAATGTTTATAGTAGTTTTTGAACGTGAACGCAGCGATCTTTTTGGCGGTAATCAGGTTAATGTAACTGACATTGATCTTGAATCAAAAAAAACGCTAACGTACAATTATCTGGCGTATCCACTTACACAATTAGCCCCGTTCCTGTAAATTGTTGTGTCGGATGATGTTCGGAGTGTGTTGGCTTGGAATACGTTAATCATAATCTGAACCAGCGAGTTAAAATGTATATTCCATTTGTTACTTGCTCTGGAATTACATAACAAGGAAGCTATATGACCATTCATGAAGTAAAAAAGAAGATTGTTCAATATACCCGGCTTGTTCAGTCACGCGGCTACACAGTTGCATCCGAGGGTAATA
This sequence comes from uncultured Fibrobacter sp., assembly GCA_964390065.1. Taxonomy (GTDB): domain Bacteria; phylum Fibrobacterota; class Chitinivibrionia; order Chitinivibrionales; family Chitinispirillaceae; genus JAAZBG01. The sequence continues at coordinate 473 of CAYMGX010000312.1, forward strand.
TCAGTGTGCGGCTTCCTGATGGCTACGTGATGATCACTCCAACAAAAATTATCAAGGATTTTATTACTGAGGATGATCTTGTTGTTGTTGATATGGATGGCAATCATGTCGATGGGGCAAGGAAAGCGACAACAGAGCGTTATACGCATCTTTCCATTTACAAAAAAAGACATGATATCAACTGTATCGTGCATGCGCATCCTGTCTATACGGTTCTTTCAACCGTCATAGGCACAAATCCTTTCGAGGCGGTATTTATTTCCGAAGCTGCAATGTTTCTGAAAAAAGTAGCGTTTGCAAAATTCGCGAAGCCATCAACAAAAGAGGGTGCTGATGCAGTACGGGATGTATGCGGAAACAGTGATGTCATTGTTATTGATCGTCATGGTAGCTTTACATGTGGGAAAGATATCGAGACCGCTTTTTCGCTGCTTGAAATCCTGGAAAAATACTGCAAAATGTACTATCTGGCATCAATGAGCGGTAAACCGATCAACTTCATTGATTCGTCAATTGTTGAAGAACTGCGTAATGTTCCGTATTGACGGGTTTCCCGGATAAAGGAAACACTGGCATTTAATACCTGCCTTAAAGTTTCTGCCATTATATTGAGAATTTAATACTGGTATCGAATGCTTAACAGTATTTTAAGTAAACTGATATAACGCTGTTTAATAAAGGAGTGCAGTGATGGTACGAAACAAGGCATCGTTGTTAAGACGCCTTACATGTTTACTGTTAATATGTTCATTCGGGGCTATAGCCCAAACATTCACAGAAAACACAACAGGTACTCATGATGGTTTCAACTATGAATTATGGCTTGATGATCGCAGGGATGTTGGCTCTGGAAGTATGACACTTACCAGTGGCGGGACATTTTCATGTGAGTGGGAAAATGCACAGAATTTTCTCGCCCGAAAAGGGAAAAAATTCAATGAAACTAAGACATTTCGTCAACTTGGTGACATAAAGGTTGAGTATAGTTGTGAGTATAATCCCAAAGGAAATTCCTACCTGTGTGTCTATGGATGGACTGTGAATCCCCTGGTTGAGTTTTACATCGTAGAAAATTATGGAACCTGGAGACCACCTGGCAGCGGTTTTATCGAAACGGTTACTATTGATGGCGAAAGCTATGATATTTACAAAACAACACGAACAGAACAGCCATCGATTAAAGGTACTGCAACATTCGATCAATACTGGAGTGTTTGTAACACACAAAGAACCAGTGGAACCATACCGGTCAGTAAACATTTTAAGCAGTGGAAACGTAGTGGATTGAAAATGGGTAAGATGAATGAGGTAGCATTGTGTGTTGAGGGGTATCAGAGCAGCGGTAGTGCTGCAATAACAAAGCATATACTTACTATTGGTAAAGAGACTTTAAAATAAAGCAGGCAGTTCAGCAGATTATTTCAGTACAGAATAATCTGCATGAAACCACCAGCGTTGAGTATAAATGTTTAACAAGGTAAACATTTAATACGCAAATTGTTTACCTTATTAGATAGTTTGAATAACGTGCCTTTACTGCTGGATTCTGGCTCCTGAATTCTATCTTCTTCTTCCCCCCTCCATTGACACCTGCATTAACCATGAATGATTTGCTGTTTGTAAAGGGGTCAGGAGCTTTTGAACGTATGGTTGTTTTTAAGCTTGCAAGAAAATATGAATACAAAAGTAACAGAGATTAACGCGAAATCAATTATTACAAAATC
>CAYMGX010000313.1:0-2195 GCA_964390065.1 uncultured Fibrobacter sp.
ATTGCGCATATTCGGTTGATAACAGTATTGTCAAGGTGTATAAATATCAGGCACCTCCGCCTCCTCCCCCACCGAAACCGAAAGTCGAGTTTCACCTTGAAAATGGTGTAGTAAGTATTGACATTAATAGTGTGCCGGTTAAAGAGGTCGCGAGGATGTTTGGGGATTCGGCGAAGATCAATGTCATTGTTGATGGATCATCGGACAAAAATATTACTGCGCGTCTTGTTAAAATCGCTCCCGAGAAAGCTGTTAAAGCGCTTTTTGAATCGAACGGATTTGAAGTGGTACTCAGTGAGGGAATCTACTATGCAACTCAGCGGTTTGCAGGCGGCAGCGATAAGCAGGCGTCATCACAGTTTAAGCCGTTGTCGCTTTCGGTAAAGGATAAGCTTGTCACCCTTGAAGTCGACAATGCGTCACTGGATCAGCTTATCCGATCAATCTCTGTACAGAGCGGTATAAATATTGTCATGTACGACAAGTTGATAGGGGATATCACGGCGCGTCTGAGCGTTGTACCCATTGATAATGCATTGCGGTTTCTGCTTCAGAATACAAAGTTTACTTTCTGGAAAGAGAACGAGATCTATTTTATCGGTTCACGCGAAATGAACCAGCAGAAAACCACGGTGACGATTCCGTTAAAACATATCCGCGCGGATGAGGCGGCAATTTCAAAAACACTGCCACCGCTGGTGACATCAAATGCCGTAATCAAATATAATACAGAACATAATGCACTTATTGTTATCGGTTCTTATGATGTCGTTGCTGCCACAGCATCTTTTATTGAAAAAATCGACAAGCCGGTACCGCAGGTACTTATCGAGGCGCTTGTTGTTGACTTTAATGTCAACAAGATTAAAAGTTTCGGCTTCTCGATGTTTACCGGACAACGCGATTCCAGTGCAGGAAATTCCTATTTTCCTGCAATTGATATCGTGACCGACAAGCAGACACCGGAATGGATACTTAATAAAATAACGACAACAAAAGCCATTAAGTATGTACTTGACAAAATAAATGAAAGTCAGATTGTAAACCTGCCCAGTGAATTCAAGGCATCAATACGCGCGCTTGAAACTGCAGATATTGCCAAGGTACATTCGACACCGCAGATAGCAACAATCAATGGCAATCCGGCATCAATTACAATAGGAGAAACACGTTATTACAAACTCCAGAAAGAGACTGTGACTCCAAATGACAATACAAGTACGGTCATTGGTAAGGATGAACGGTTTGAGGTCTTGAAATTCAATACGCAACTTGAAGTGACACCATGGGTGATGGATGACGGATACGTGATGGTGAAAATTCGTCCGGAGTTTAATATTCCGCGAACTGGTGGTGACGGATCAACACCGCCGAATGTTGACACAAGAGTAATTGAATCGATGGTGCGGCTTAAAAACGGGCAGACCATTGTGCTTGGAGGTCAGCGTCAGACTGAAGATCGTGTCAACCGCTCAGGTGTCCCGTTTTTAAGTAGTGTTCCAATACTCGGATGGTTCTTCTCAAACAGGACTGTGACAAAACTGGAAACTCAGATGATGATATTCCTTACACCGCATGTATTCTATGGTGATGAAAACTCTGTAAAGCCGGATGAGTATTTTGGTAAAGAGATTAATAAAGTACTTGATAAATATGGATTTAAAGAGGATACTGCAGTCATTGAAAAAAAACGAAAAAAAGCAGATACTCTTGATACAAAGGATACAACCAATACACTACCAAAGAAGAAGCATCGCTGGTTTAAAAGAGCAAAAAAAGATAACGATACATTGACAGTAAAAGATACTATGACGACAGCAACAAGAACAGATCAGACGACCCGTAATAAAAAAGTGTTCAGATTTTCATCACGGAAAAAAGCAGAAACAGATACTACACAAATCAAGAATGTAAATGAGCGTGGTAGTAAATAAAGTTCGTAAGGGAATGTTGTTGATAATAAAATCGGTTTAAATAAGGTTGAATGGTGATTCTTTAATGGTTGTTTTTAAAAAGTTCTTTTATGTCCCGGAGGGACATAATATTTATAGAAAATGTACAACAAATAAAAAACATTGTCCCGTAGGGACAATATGTGGAACTGCTTGAACGATTCACTATTGCTTATGCAGTGTGATGTTCTTGCGAGATTTACAATAAATATATCGTCCCTACAGGACTCGGATCATTTTTGT
>CAYMGX010000314.1:0-2152 GCA_964390065.1 uncultured Fibrobacter sp.
AAATTTAATCTTACTGGCAAAAAAAATATGCGGTATGGGTTGGCCGAGCGTTTACTTATAAACTTCCAGGATGGCACGTTTTTCCTCCAAACTAATTGCATTTAACAGGTTGCATTATTCGCACGCTGTACCAGCAGTAATGCTGAGTCTTCGAAGCTTTATTGCTGGTATGGCGTGCTGGTGCAATTGTGGGAAGTTTGACCATCCATTTTATTTCCGCGCGATCCGTTGTTTCATTGACTTAATTTAGGAAGAAATCCCAACATTGTTCGATTCAAACAATGTTCAAAACATTTTACATAAAGAAAACATCATGTATATTGAATAAATATATCCCCAGTTGAAAACATCCTCTACTATTTTTTTTTGAGAACCTTTAATTGTATTTTATAAGGTAGACCGTCTTTAGCGGCTAATAACAATTGAACTGCAGCCTCAGAGTATTTGTGAAAAACACCTTTTTTCCCAAATTTAACACCAATATGATAGTTATTATCTGATGCTTTTATATCGACCTTATCCTTGGTTTTAAATGAATTCAACAGTGTGTCTGCTGGACTCCAATATGTGTATCCAAGTTTTTCAGCTACTTGTGTCAATGAATAAGGATAAGCAGCATTGAACATTGAAGCATCATTAAAAGCTGAAATTCCAAGAATTTTTCCCAAGCTTTGACCAGAAGCAACTACTCCTTCAAGTGCTGAATAATCCACTTGAACATTCATCCTAGGAATGTCATTTCTAACAAGATCGTATGTGCGAGCCATTAAGGATCGGAGAATTTTTGGGTTTAAATTCTCAAGCCCCTCTGGATTGTTAAAAGCCTTAAATACCCATTCAAAATCACTGGCGTAGATTACTTTTACACGCATTGATCTGCTATTTCCAAGATCTAAGAGGATTTCTCTTTGAAAAGACACATCCGTCGCACCTGTTTTATCTCTCATTACCATGTATATATTAGGTACCAATCCACCAACACCGCTTATGATTTCATCAATATCTTGTAGAATTAGTTTAATGTTTTTATCTGTAGCACTATATCCAACAATAACTACAGGATGTTCTAGGAAATATGTTAGTAGTTTTGCAGAAAGGTATTTCTTCTTTTTAGTAAAATTTTCATAATCAGCAGATGTAAGAATGATTTCATTTGGATCACTTACGCACCCATGGATTTTAAATATTTCACCGATCTTAGCATTGTTGGATTTAATGATTTTTTGACCAATAATTGAAGCATAGTCATGGAATATCAAATCAATGAATTTATCATAATTTGTTGTTATGACACAATGTGGCATTATTCCTTGCAATGCGTCAATTTCAGATCTCCATTTAGGATCAACCTTTGAGATATCTAATGGTGTGATATTTGAAACATGAGTTGCAGCACAATACTTAATAAAGCATTCTTTATCCATTGATGAATCGTATAGCTGCGGCGGAAATGATTTTCTACCTGCCCCCCAAGCCCACTCATGGTAATATTTTGCCAACTCTGACCCGATTTCCTCAGGCGTACGGTAAACTTGCTGAAAGTATGCAAGTTCCTTGGTAATACCCGGGCACCCTTTTATTAATGCATCAAGTAATTCATACCAATTTGGAGCACCAAAATACCTCTTTGACAAACCACTTCCAGCGAATACTACAGGTTGGCAACCGAGAGTTTTGTAAACATCTTGAATGTCTTTGAGAATATCGTTTTTGTATTCTTGAATTTTCATCTGCTTACTCTTTGTATATTTTAAGGTTAATTTGTAATTACAGTTTAATAAGCAATGGTCAAATTACTTTATTATAAGAATTAATTATGTTTTCTTCTTCGTGCTCCAGTTCCTGGCTGGATAAATTTACCACAACAGTCTCAATTCCAAACCATCAGTTTCATCCTTTCCACCTCTGGTTCCATCACCTGTCAAAGAAAACGCACAGAAAAGTTCATCCCTTACCCACAAAAGTACCACTTAATCCGCTTATCCGGTTGAGTAAACTCCACCAACAATGTACCACTGAAATAAAATTCTATAGCGTACGCTTCTTTAGTAATGTACGTCAATGGGGTTGGTGATGTCAAGGATTGGATGGGAAGAATGTATAGTGCCAATTTAAACCCTACCAACCACCCCGCCTATTTCCAAAATAATTC
>CAYMGX010000315.1:0-2130 GCA_964390065.1 uncultured Fibrobacter sp.
AAAGCCACGAATGCAGCGGCAGACGGTGTCCCCATTTTCAATCCTGCTTCCTTCAGAATGCTCGTCAGAACGCACTTGGAGCACATATTGTAATTATCAATCACGCGCTGTTCTTTTCAGAAATATGTTCTGAAAACTCATTTCTTGGAAAAATAGGATCCATTATTTTCGATGAAGCGCATCATCTCGAGTCAAGCGGACATAGATTCTTACGTGTTGAATTTGATACACATAGAACATCATTGTTTATCGAAACGATCAATAATCTCTACCAGAAAATTGCCGCGGTTCAAAATGAAAAGCTTTTCGATGAATCCGGAAAAAGTCTGCGTAACCTACTTAAAAATTTAAGAAAACGCACACAGGAAGCACTTGCGGCAGTAACGCAGTGGGCGAAGAAGACTAATCCTGAGGCGCTTCTTGACTATCAGATTACATATACAGAAAGTGCTTTCGAATATGCCAATGAACTGCATGCCTATCAGGCTATAGTCACCGAACTTATTGATCTTCTGAGAGTTATCAAACAGGATGTTTCTGCACATGCAAGAGCCGGTGATTTTGAGGATATCGTTGCAGAGATTCAAACGTGTTCAGAACGAGCATCTCAGTTAAAGGCTGATATTCAATATCTTATGGCGGCAAAAACCGAAGATCATGTATTCTGGGCTGAAGGAAATCATGACAAAGGCTGGACAAAGCTTTGCGGAGTACCGCTTGATATCGGCGGTCTCTTGTCAGAAATATGGGAGAGATGTTCCGGGGCGGTTGTTTTTACTTCTGCAACGCTGTCTGTCTCGCAAAATATCGATTATTTTAAACGGGGTGCCGGCATAACTCAACATGAATCAAGAACATGTACCGGTATTTATAAAAGTCCGTTTAATTCTGATCAGGCTATATACGGCGGAATAAAAACGGCGCCGGATCCTGATAGTCCGGAATTCCCGCGGTATGTTGCAGATTCGATTAAGAGACTGCATAGTGAGTTTGAAAAAAATATTATTGTTCTATTTACTGCAAATTCAATGCTTAATGCTGTAAATGATATTCTCAAAAATGATCCGGCTATTGATAGAAACAAACTGCTTGCACAAGGTGTAAGTGGTACCCGTAACGCGATACTCGAACAATTTAAGCAAAATTTGCGAATGATCCTTTTAGGTACCGATAGTTTTTGGGAAGGCATTGATGTACCGGGAGAAGCGTGCGAAATTGTGGTTATTCCACGTCTGCCTTTCCCTGTTCCATCACATCCTCTTACACAGGCATTATCGAAACGGATGGAAGCTCTGAATGGCGAATCATTTTTCTCCTATTCAATTCCGGAGGCAGTAATCAAGTTTCGCCAGGGTGTGGGGAGGCTTATTCGTACATCAACAGACCGCGGTGCGCTGGTTGTGCTTGATCATCGAATTTTATCAAAGGGTTACGGAAAACAATTTGTCAGGTCAATTGAGTGTGAATTTAAGAATTTCGGAGATACCGATAGCATGATTTCAGAAATAAGACAGTTTTTTGATTCAGGACCTGCTGACGGGTTTAAAGAGACGGTGACCTATGTACCACTGGAGGACGCATGAGAATCAGATGCTTACTGCTAATTGCTTTTTTAACAGTATCTTATGGTTGTTTATATACCTTTAATGGTTCCTCGCTTCCATCATATTTAAAAACAGTGGACATCCCGCTGTTTTCTAATAAATCGCTGCAGCCAAATGTTGCTGATGAAGTTACGCAGGAGCTGGGATCTCAGGTCGTTAGTTCCAATCTCCTTACCATCGTTCAGCGAAATGGTGATGCATCATTAAGTGGAGCGATAACTTCGTATGAGAGTAAGCCATTCACGTATAGCACTACTGATGTACGTCAGGTTGATGTCGATCAGTATAAAGTTGTTATTACTGCTGATGTCGAATTTGTAGATAATAAGAAAAACAGTGAGTTGTATAAGGGAAGCGTTACCGGTGAAGGTATCTTCAATTTTAAGACCGAATCTGAAGAAACCGGAAGGAAACGGGCTGAGAAAGAGCTTGTTAAAAGGATACTCGAGAGTTCCGTCCAAAGCTGGTAATATGTTTCACGGAATTGTGGATAACTTGTTGGTGATTGTGTTGATAAATTGTTGAA
>CAYMGX010000316.1:0-2109 GCA_964390065.1 uncultured Fibrobacter sp.
CCCGACTTTCGCACCTTCCGCCTAAAAAGGGCTAAAAAAGCCCCTGTTTTTGGTTAAAATAATTGTAAGTCATTGATATTTGTTTTAAAAGTCGTTTGTAGTGCCCATAAATATATTTTCTTCTTGCTTTTCTCTTTGTCACCATACTATCTTCTACTATTATGTTTTTACGACTCAAAAAAACCGACTCCGGTCAAGTACTCAAAATGGTCGAATCCTTCAGAGATCCTGAAGGAGTACCTCGTCACAGAACCGTTGTCTCACTGGGTAATCCTGACATCGCCCCGGAGCACTACAAAATCATCTCACGTATGGTTGATGCACACTTTAAAAATAGTCCTGTTGACTTATTTGATAGCATTGATGCAACGGATGAGATTCGTGCTTGGGTTGACAGAATTATACGACAGATTGAGAATGAGAAAAAGTGGAATCCTCAGGGAAATAAGCCTGTTGGTGAATCTGCTATAGTGACGGTGAATACTGATACTGTAGCACATGAGCAGACCTCTGAATTGGGGCCGGTACTGGTCGGGTTGAATGCATGGAATGATCTTGGCTTTGATGATGTACTTAAGGCATGCGATATGCCTGACAGCAGGATACATGCTGCTAAAGTATCTGTAATCAATAGATTAGTTGATCCTGTTGCAGAAAATAGCCTGCTTGATTGGTACCGTTCAGTAGCACTGGGTGATATTGTACAGGAAAAGCTTTTAGGTTCCGGAGATGACCGGTTCTATAGAGCCAGTGATTCACTGCTCAAGAATCAGGAAAAAATCGAAGTAGAGATTCGTAAGAGAACACAGCTTCTACATAACCCGGATAGAACGATACTTCTTTACGATTTAACAAATACACATTTTGAGGGTGTTTGCGATGCTAACCCCAAAGCGATGCATGGTAAGAACAAGCAAGGACGTAGTGATTGTCCTCAAGTAGTAATTGGAATGATATTTGACACAAGCGGTTTTGAACTGGGGCATCACATGTTTAGTGGTAATCAGTCTGACAGCACAAGTCTTCCAACAATGCTTGAAACAATGAAGCGCATTGCTGGCAAGCCGGAGAATGGTTCCAATGAAAAAGTTTTGGTTGTTATGGATGCTGGATTGTCAAGTGCTGCAAACCTTGCAGCAATCAGGGATGCAGGGTATACGTATCTTGTCAACGATCGAAGACCTTTACGGAAACGATACAAAAAAGAATTTTTTGAAAAAGATGAATTTGAACTCATATCAGGACGGGATGGGAAAACGCCTGTATATGTACGTCATTTAACGACTGAAACAGAACTTGATGATGGTGCGGTGGTCAAAGAACAGATTCTTCTTTGCAGAAGTGATGAGCGTGGAGAAAAAGAAAAAGCAATACTGTCAACAGTTGAGATCAAATTCATTGATCTCCTCACCAGGCTCAAGCATCGCATTGAGAAGGGAAGAATAAAGTCCCAGTCCGATGCTGATAATGCATTGGGGAAACTCTCTGAGCGGTATTCACGCGTTTATCGGTACTACACAATTAGTGCTGATGTTACAAAGAAAACATTGGTCTGGAGTACCAAAGAGGAAAATCGCTCAGATGCTGATTCGCTCTGTGGCGGTTATGTACTTCGTACCAATGATATGAGCATTGACAAAGACACAATATGGAAAACCTATATAGCTTTGACAAAAGCAGAGAATGGATTTCGGGTACTTAAGGGGAATCTTGGTTTACGCCCCAATTTTCATCAAAAAGAAGGACGGGTTGATGGGCATGTCTTTATTACCGTTCTTGCATATCAGCTTTTGACGCACATACTGGCAAAGCTTGAGCGGGAAGGTGATTTCAGGTGTTGGGAAACAATCAGGCGGATTTTGAAAACACATGCCTACACAACGATGATTATCCCTGAGATTGGTGGTAAAGTTCACAGGATAAGAAAAGCCGGTAATCCTGATGAATCACAGAAGGCGATCTACAACGCCCTTGGCATTAACTGGAGAAAACTACCAAAATGGCACGTCTGCATCACACCAAAGAGCGAAGAATGAAAGTTTTTGTAGTGCCCCACGAAAATAGTTGCAACAAAATCAAAGACTTGCACCTTTAGGTGCGAAAGTCGGG
>CAYMGX010000317.1:0-2108 GCA_964390065.1 uncultured Fibrobacter sp.
CCTGGTAAAGTAGCTGACAGGGCCCAGTCAGGGGCCCAGTCAGGGGCCCAGTCAGAATCCATTCTTCTTGCACTCAAAAATAAACCATTGTCATCAGCAGTACTTTCTACTGTATTGAATCTTGATTCGAAATCCGGTGCCTTTAAACGTTCTATCAAGGACTTATTGCACAATAAGTACATTGAATATTCAATTCCAGATAAACCTTCAAGTCGACTTCAACAATATAAACTTACTGCAAAAGGGAGAAAATTTGCCAGTTCGATTGTGCAGGATGAAAACTCATAGGAAAAATGATGTCCATTCAAACAATTACACTATTCTTTCTGTCCGAAATACCTACATCATGAAAACAAAAGTCTCTATATATCTTCTACTACTCCTTTTTTGTAGCTCATCAACAACCCACATTGATACTTCCCACTTCTTTACTAAAGAAAAAAATCAGGGAACTATCCAAATATTTCATTCTGAGAACTGTAGGGAAATTTACTTTTAAAAAGTAAATTTTATTATAGATTATGCATCAATCATTGTTGTAGATTACTAATAGTTACAAAATAATTGATAAAAGGTATCTGAGCGCAATACCTTAGTTTTTTCATAAAATCATTAAAAAGGACAACCAAAATGTTACTAAACAAAAAAATTTTTATTATCATCGGTATAATTATTCAAAGTTGTATCGCATCCGATTATGTAAAATTCCGCGGAATTGCGGAGTTTGGTTTTCTTAGCGTACTTTCACACCAGATTCAATTCAGTAAAACCGGTACAAACTTCGATTATGTCGAAGACGGCGGGCAGGATGTACTATTTCCGGCCACCCGTTTTTCAGCTGAGATGGATATCGGTAAACGAAACACCTTTATCCTGCTCTACCAACCACTCAGGCTGGAGACACAGAATCTTCTCGAACATGATTTAATTGTTGACAATCTCACCTTTCCGGATTCAACAGGTATCAAATGCCTTTACGATTTCCCATTCTACCGCGCAAGCTACCTCAGAGAGCTGTTGTCAGAAAACAGCAGTTATAAACTTGCGATTGGTCTGACCCTTCAGATTCGCAATGCCACCATCTCTTTTGAATCAGCCGACGGTACCAGATACCGCACCAACCGGAATGTGGGATTAGTACCTGCATTGAAAGTACGGGGTTATAAAAATTTCTCTGAGAGGTATTTCATCGGGCTTGAAGCAGATGGAATCTATGCCCCGGTAAGTTATCTCAATGGAAGTGACAATGAAGTTGTCGGTGCTATTCTTGATGCCAACGTACGGGCAGGTGCAAATATTCGTCAGGGCACACTTTTTGTCAATGCGCGGTATCTTGGCGGGGGTGCAACCGGAACAAGCACCAATGATATATGGCCCGGTGATGGCTATGTTAAGAACTGGCTTCATTTTCTTATCATATCAACTGGATTTATCTATACATTTTAATCCCGGCACTATGCAAAACACATTTTTGCATAGTGTAAACAGATACCTATATCGGCGATAAAACCGGACAGAAAACTTTTATCGTCTCTTTCAAACAAATTTGACCCCGGTATTATTGTAGTAGTAGATATTGCCAGTACTATGTTCCCATCTTTTTAATGCATCGATTAATTACCCGTTAAGGTAATTTTCCTGATTTAATAATTACGCTGAACATATTTGTCAGTCAATTCAGCACCTGTAGCTGGCTATTTAATGAAGTTTTTATTAAACAGGGCATCGTTTTTTTCCTATATTCAGGGATATCATAATAACACACCAACAGGGGATTCCGGTAATCCGGATATGCCTTAATCCATGGAGAATATAAATGCATAAGCTGATTTTTGTCCTTATTATGGCAGTTATTCTTAACGCGGCAATAGTGGAACAATCTGATATTACGAATGTCTGGTCTTCACATTTTGTTGATTTTGCGCTTGTTACCGATTCTTCTGCACAGCTTCAATATGTTGGCTTCTATGACAAAGACCGTAAAATGACCATTGCGCAGCGCAACCTGTCATCAAAGCAGTGGCAGCTTACAACACTTCCTGTAACAACCGGGTGGGACAGTCATGACTATATATCGGTAGCCGTTGATGACAGCGGGTATATTCATG
>CAYMGX010000318.1:0-2101 GCA_964390065.1 uncultured Fibrobacter sp.
CTTACATTCCGCGGATTAGGTAGTGCATTTTTTCGAATTTTACTGGCGGAAAAATTTTGATGCATCGATGTCAAGTAGCTGTAATAGGAGTTTTTGTTTATCTGATAAGTTATCAGGAATTGTTTTAACAATTTTACCACCCATAATAATGTGTTGCAAACGCACATCTGAAAATAACTCAAGCACTTTGTTTGCTGTAGGAAACTTACATGCGCGCTCTTCCGGATAAATCGGTATTGCCTCTATTGATTTTTTATCCATTGTTGTTCTAACGGTTCTTTCAATAAGTGCTGTTACCAGTATTGCCACGAAGTACAGGAAAAGAAGCCCTTCAATGCGTCCGGTATTCTGTAAAAATACCGGAGCGATATCATAGACGCTTTTTAACTGTTCAAAACGTTTTTCTAAACGCGGTTGAAATTTGTAACTGTTCAATATGGAGGCAGCATCGCTTTTGAGGTTTGTAATCAATGGGAATATTCCATCATACCGTGAGTCAAATAGGATCTGATCAGCATTCTGACACCAGACAAGCTCGTAATAGGTATTCTCAATTTTTCTGTATGTAGATTGACCACCAGGTCGTCCCCTACGGTCTTGTTTGTATTGTTCTTCAACCTGCACTGCTATTTTCCAATCAAAATAGTTGCTGGTTTTATAGTATTCTAAAACCGTTTTGACTGCACTTTCAAGCTTCTGGTGGTTCCGATATTTTTTCGATGCGACTTCTTTGAGTTCTGTCTCGGTTGCATCTATACGTCGTGTACGATTCTGTTCATCTTCCATTTGTTTTAGTGAAGATTTAACCCATACAATGCGAAAACCTTCACTTGATGCAAATGGCGAATCAAATGTCCAGTATTGTCGATCTGGTAGATCTTTTCCGCGAGGATTAGATTCTTTAATTGCCAAATGCCATTGCGGCGAATTCTCTTGTATCCAATTTTTAAAACGCTTTATTTCTGAACGAGTTTCAGGAAGTACTGTTATAAACAGTCCACCTTCAGTATCGATATAAATTAACGTTTCGCGAACACAAAGCTTTGAATCTGCAACGTAAGTGAAATCTGCTCTACCAACAAGCAGTCTCAAATTATTCCAGTTACGAATATGTGTTGTATCGTCAGTGATGTTCCCATCCCAGAGTTTAAAATAAAGAGGAATAGCACCATCGGCTGAAGTTGTAAGACTGAAAATGATCTGTTTGAGATCAGGACGGTGATCTTTATTAATGCCCCTCTTGGGCTTCACAGCTTTAAGATCTTCATACTTTTTGTAATCATTACCGTACAGAGATATTGTTGTGGAGTCATTGTGAAGTCTGTCAACGTTAACATCGTAAGTTGACATCGTATTCAGAACTAATTTAGTCAGAAGTGTAGCACGATCACTACGGAATAAACGATCAAGCGCACGTCCAATGCGGTCATCGGTCATGCTTTTTATCTGTGAATCGCTTAACAAATTGCGGTGCAACGCCCACTCACTGATTTGGTAAAGTGGATACCGTTCCAAAATGATATTGCGCAAAATAATCCCTAATGTTTTCCAGACTGGAATTTTATCTCTGGGATCATCCGGAACGAGTTCTTGAAAAAGTGACTCAATAGATAATGTGTTCAAGTATTGATCAACAATGGGAATTGCCCCAAGTCGTATGGCTTTAATATCCAGTTCATGTTTCATGTAAATGAATATAATCCTTGCAATGTATTGTTGCAAGGATTATATTCGCATTATGAACGAATATGAGTCAAAACTAAACGTGCTTAAAAAACAGCTATGTAAATTGGATCTTGCCATTCCCGGAACAATTCATATACAGTATCGTAAATGTGGCAAATCAAATTGTCGGTGTCACCAATCTCAAGATCAAATGCATGGTCCATATTATTTATGGTATCGTAAAATAGATGGAAAACTATACACGTCTGTAATTGACGATGAATCTGTTGAATTGTTTAAAGAAATGATAGAGAATCGAATAAAACTTGAAACGATAACCGGTGAAATAATAAAACTAGGTGAAAGTCACATTGTCAAGCAAATGTTGGGACAAAAAAAATCGAAAAAATCGTAATCCCAACCCGCGGAATGTAAG
>CAYMGX010000319.1:0-2094 GCA_964390065.1 uncultured Fibrobacter sp.
GGTGCCGCTAAAGTGTAGTAATTCTGCATGGAGGGTTTGCTGATACACCGTGAAACAGAATAATGCTATTACTGAAAAAATAAAAAATCTGCTCAAAACAGGTCTCCCGCATTTGTAAAAATTATACATTCTGTGACGTCAGAATTTCCAAAAAGTCTCAGACTCCACTGAAGATATTACTAGAGACGTTTAGGTTTTTCATTAAAGACGCAATAGAATCAAAATACCACATATGATTCAAATTTATACAAAAAAAGCAGATGATGTATTGATCTGCCCTAAAGCGTATGATATATTAATATTTGACTGACTGGTCAACTTAAAACAAAGGAGATCTAATGAGCAGTAACAGAATACCTATTTATACCTTTTCAGGGACTGGAAATACATCTACACTGATGAATCAGTTTGTATCGGAATTTCGGGCTCGGAATGTTGATGCTGAGATTGTTAACATAACGTGCGGTGTAGCGCCCGATTTAAATAACAGTTCGCAGTGGATTGGCCTTGCCGCACCAATTTATGCATTGGGCGTTACAGATTCAGTACTTAATTTTGTAAAAAAACTTCCTGATGGTAAAGGGAAAAAAGCATTTATCTGCCTGACTGCCGGTGATGGCGACAACAGTACAAACCGTACCGGAGCAGTGCAATTAACAAGGTTACTCAAAAAAAGAGGGTATCAAGTCCCATATGCTCGTTTTTTCACTATGCCTTCAAACTGGTATTATAAATACCCTGAGGTACTTAATAAGATGCTTATAGAGGCATCACTAAAAAAAGCGGCACATAGTGTGGAACAGATTTTATCCGGCATAACCCGGAAAGCATCTCAACTATTTTTACTATCCATAATTTGCATGCCCGTGGCAATTTTTGAAGATCGTTTCGGTGCTAAAGTATTTGGCAGATTCCTGAAAACATCCGACCGGTGCACCCGTTGTCTTCGATGTGTCAGGGAGTGTCCTGGCGGGAATATTACCAATAAAAACGGGACTATCAAATTTGGCTTAAAGTGCGTCTGGTGCATGAAATGCATATATCAATGTCCATCTCAGGTTATTTATCCACGGATTATGAAATTTTGTGTTCTACCAGAGCCTTACGACTGTAAAACTGTTCTTGAAAAACAAATCGGGAACAAATTGACACATCAGGAAAAAAAACGGTATAAGAAATTTATGTCATATATTGAAACACTGGAAATATAGGGAGATCATCAATGCCAAAAACAGGTGTCAAGGAGAAACAGGTCGAGAAAATAATTATCGCAACGCTTGTTTGTGCAACGCAGGATAGTCTGGAAAAAATAACACTCGAATCTATTGCGCGTCAGGCAGAAGTTTCAAAAGGAATAATAAGTTATTACTTCGAAAGTAAACAGGATCTGCTACTTAATGCCTTCAGATTTCTTCTTGATAGTTATAGTCAGGCTTTACAGGATGCATACCAGCAGGCACCATCCATGAAAGAACTGCTTTACAGTATGTCGGACATGCTTCTTAATGAAACAGCACCAGCTATACTTCAAGGGTTACCTCAGGATGCTTTCAGAAAACTTTGTATTCAATTTTACAGAATGATATCCACAAATGAACATTTCCGGATGATGGCGGGAGCGGTTTATCAGGAATACCTTCAAATGGTACGTGATGTGATACGTGAGGGAATAAATCGTAAAGAGTTTCGCGATATACCGGATGAACTTGTTTCGTATAGTATTCTTGCCCAGCTCGATGGATTGATGCTGTATGCAATGATGGGCTTTTCACCTTCAGGGATGTCTGTTTCGCAGGCATCACGACGGTTGATTGATTTGCTGGTTTCGGATGAGTAACGCAAATTTCTTGCAGGATGTGGTGCTGATAACAACCGATGATTTTATGACCTTATTCACTGATGTTGTTAACGTAACGTAATTATTTTTACAATAAAAAAGCCAGTACCGTGGGTGGTACTGGCTTATAATGATTCTAATTCTTCCGAATGATACTAACAGGAGCTATCATTGAGGATTATCTTACGATCAATGATTGAGTGTGAATCTTCCACTTGCATGTATCATAGACATCATGTACAGCAGACCATCATAAT
>CAYMGX010000320.1:0-2083 GCA_964390065.1 uncultured Fibrobacter sp.
TTTGGCGCTACATTATCGGTCATTGACGGATCGCAAACAACTGTTACCGTTTTTGTCGAACTGTGTTTTGTTGATGCCTTATCAGTTGCAGTAAACGTAAACGTATTGGCACCAACAGCAAGCGTTGTTACCGATGCACTATATACTCCTGCGGTACCGTTGACTACAGGGACATCAGAAGTTCCCATTTTACATGTTACCGTATCAATGCCGGATGAATCGTTACAAACCACTTCAATGGTAATCGATTTTGAACTGACTTTTGTACTGTCCTTTTCAGGTGTTTTAAGCGTGATTACCGGAGCTGCATTGTCATTCATGGTCGGGTCGTAGACTATGGTAAAAACCGTATCATTTGCATTCTTCTTTGATGATGCATCAGTTGCAAGAATGGTAATTTGATTATCACCTTGTACAAGATTTGCAAGTGCGACAGAATAGGTACTGTCATTATCTTTTGTCATTGCACCATTCACAGTACCGAATGTATAGTTCACTGCTCCGATACCATTATCATCTTTGCAAACAACCACGAGCTTTACCGACGCCTGTGCGACATTTGACCGGTCCTGTGATGGATTTGACAGTTTAATAACAGGTCCGGTAACATCCGTTGCTGTAGGATCGTACATGACAACGATTGTTTTGGAATCACTGTTTGGCTTTACCGCTTTATCAGTAGCGGTAAAAATAAGCGCATTCGCCCCTATTGCCAATCCTGTCACTGCGGCTGAATACACACCTCCGCTTCCGGCGGTAACAGGTATTGCACTTGTTCCCATTGTACATGTAACCTTATCAATTCCGGACGAATCGGTGCACAGTACTTCAATGGTCGTTGATGCGACATTGACAAGAAGCGTGTCCCGAACTGCTTTCAAACAGGTTATAACCGGTTTGCCTGTATCATTCTTTGTAGGATCATATATGACTGTAAACACACTGTCGGTACTATTTTCACGGGATGACTTATCTTTTGCAGTTACCGTAATATGATTCTCTCCTAACACCAGTCCAATGATTGTTGCCGTAAAAACGCTGTCGTTCTCTGCAGTCATATTTCCTGAAAGTGCTCCTGTTTTGTAGGTGACAGATCCTACTTTATTATCATCGGAACAAATAACGCTTAGTGTTACAGAAGGTGATGAAACTTTAGTATTGTTTGATGCAGGACTTTTAAGCGTAATTTTTGGTCCTTTAGTATCAAGCGATGATACATCATAAGTGATATATACAGAAAGCGGTGCTTTGTTTTTTGCAGAAGATTTGTCTGTTGCTTCGAAAACGATCGTATCCGTTTTTCCTGCAGTTAAACCACTTACAACTACACTATAAAGGGAATCTGTGCGTTCTACTGTTAATTGAGTAGTACCCTTACGTGCGGTGACAGTGTCAATGCCGCTTTCATCAGTACAGATTACCATTATTGATGTTTCAGATGTTGATACAACAGCATTTGTAGTCGATGGGGATTTCATTACGATTTTTGGAAGAACATTGTCAACCATTTCCGGATCGTATGTCAAAGAAACGTTCAATGTAGTCTTCGTCTTCTTCATCGATTTATCGTAAGCTTCAACGGTCAGTATCGTTTTCTCCCCTTTTACGAGGTCTTTTACAACACACTGATAATTATTCCCACTATGTAACGTATCGGTAAGAATCGTTGATCCGGTTTTAAAAACAACACCACCAACACCCGAGAGTTCATCGGTAATGGTAAAATTGCAGGTTACATTTTTTGCACTCACGTTAGCATCAGATACAGCAGGATACACAAGTGCTATCCGGGGACCATCCAGATCCTTTGGTATAACAGTACGAATTACTTTCAGTGTCGATATAATCCCGTTGTAACTTGCCTGAATCGTTACGCTGTCTTTTTCAGCAGCGCCCCACAAGATAGAATCCCGCCACACGTTCCCTTTAATTGTTCCTTTATCAGATGAAAAGGTTATTCCGCTTAATGCAGAATTTTTTAACAGGCTATCCAGTGATCTGGTGACACTGCTGTTTTCCTGGACCTCTATTAGAAGTGAATCCTGTTTCCATACTGATGCGGTTCCAGGTATCACTTCTATTT
>CAYMGX010000321.1:0-2066 GCA_964390065.1 uncultured Fibrobacter sp.
CCATGATGTAGGGGTTATTCCACGCTGGCTTAGTGAAAAAGGTGCAAATCTTATCATCGCCGGCGGTATGGGAGTAAAAGCACAGCAATTTTTTCAACAGTACGGAATTACCGTTGTAACAGGTGCTCCGGCTGAACATGCACAAAAAGTAATTCTTGATTATCTTAACGGATCACTGGTAACAGGTACCAACGCCTGCAGCCACTAACGTATCAACCGAAAGCAGTATGTATGAACATTGCAATCGCAAGCGGTAAAGGTGGTACTGGCAAAACCACGGTTGCTGTAAACATTGCTTATTTACTTTCAGAACGTAAAGAAAAGGTTTGTTATATCGACTGTGACGTAGAGGAGCCTAACGGGCACCTCTTTTTGTCACCGGTAATAACATCACGCACAGAATCATCAATACCTGTTCCTTTTATTGATGAATCAAAGTGTATCGCGTGCGGTGCCTGTGTTGCTTTTTGTCAATACAGAGCACTTGTAAGACTTGGAAAAACCGTTATGGTTTTTGATGAGCTTTGTCACGGATGTGGTGGTTGCACACTTGTGTGTAAACAAAAGGCTATAACCGAACGCTCTAAAACTATTGGCTTCGTTGAATATGGCACATCAGGAAGTATTGAATTTATTCATGGCCGTCTCAACATCGGTGAAGCCATGAGTCCACCATTAATTCGTGATGTCCTGTCACATAGTAATAATGCCACAATTAGAATCATTGATTCTCCCCCGGGGACATCATGTCCGGTTATTGCTGCAATACGTGATTGCGATTTTGTTGTTCTTGTAACAGAACCGACACCATTTGGCCTGAATGATCTCGGACTTGCAATTGACATGGTAAAAGAACTTGGTATTCCCTTTGGGGTTGTCATTAACAGGGATGACCCACAGGTAAATGATGGTGTGGAATTTTGTAAAGTACGAAATGCACCTGTTCTTGGAGCAATCCCTGATGACCGGCGCATTGCTGAAGCATACTCAAACGGCCGGATACTCATTGAAACACTTGATTTTGTCAAGCCTTATTTTTCCAGCATTATTAATAACGTTGTATCAAAGGTTACCCCATGAAAGAAATTGTGATTATCAGTGGTAAAGGTGGAACCGGAAAAACCAGTGTCAGTGCATCATTTGCCCACCTTGCACAGGGAAAAGCCGTTGTTGCAGACTGTGATGTTGACGCTGCTGATTTGCATCTTATATTGCAGCCGGAAATTATCGCTTCGAACACGTTCACAAGCGGGAAGAAGGCGTCAATTAATCCGGACCTTTGTAAATCGTGCGGTTATTGTATGATGCTATGTCGTTTTAATGCAATCAGGAAAACTCAGGATAACTCTATTGTAATCGATCCGGTACGCTGCGAAGGGTGTGGGGTGTGTTCACATTTTTGTCCCCATGGCGCGGTTGAATTTTCTGATGAAATCTGCGGTAACTGGTTTCATTCGTCAACTCGGTTTGGAACGCTTGTTCATGCAAAACTTGGCATAGCTGCAGAAAACAGCGGAAAACTTGTAACACTTGTGCGAAATGAAGCCAAAAAAGCTGCTCAGGAACAAAATTCCGATTTTGTTATCATTGATGGATCACCGGGAATCGGCTGCCCGGTCATTGCATCGTTAACCGCTGCCGATTGTGCGCTTATTGTTGCAGAGCCAACCGTTTCAGGGCTTCATGACTTCGAACGGATCGCAGATCTTACCCGTAAATTATCGGTAAAGACATTTGTTTGCATTAACAAATTCGATATCAATCAGGCTATATCAAACAAAATCGATGAGAGTGCATTAAGTAAAGGTATTACTCCCTGCGGTGTTATCCGGTACGACAGAGCTGTTACCGACGCACAGCGTAAACGAATGGCGGCCACGGAGTATACAAGTATCGGAGCAGCACAGGATATCTCTCTTATCTGGACGACTGTTTCAGAAAAAAAATCCGGGGTTTAAATGAATACAGATATTGATACTTATATGCGGCGGATGAATGATCCTGATGGCAGTGCATTCATAGATGGCATCTGCGGTGATTCTATGGAGATCTATCTTGTTATAAAG
>CAYMGX010000322.1:0-2055 GCA_964390065.1 uncultured Fibrobacter sp.
GTGTAAGTGATGGCCTGTAATTTCTTACTATGATATCTTCTGATTTCAGAAGCGCTGTCGAGTCTGTCCCATTATTAAGTTTCGCCTTAACAGAAAAATAAAACTTCGATAGTTTTGTACTGTCCAGAACAGTTACAAAAAAATTTGAACCTGTTGGTGTTTTCGGTACAATTTTAACATAGTTAGTATCAACGGATGGAAAGATCCAGGAGTAAGTAAGTGATGAATCCGGTACCGGTACCTGGCCATTTGTCACAGTTACCTGAAATTTCTCTGTATTTCTGGAAACAATCTGTTTTGTAACAATTGATTTCATCTGGATTTTGTAGTTGAAAACTATAGAATGAAACACTTTTGAAATCGTATCACTTATGTATTCATAGTTTCTGTCTCCAAAATTGTACGTTCTTTTTACATACACTGATACTGAATCTGAGACACCACGCATTGGAGGAAGAGTGATATACGGAGTGGATGTCACAGAATCTTTTACATCCCGATAACTCCAGGTAAATGAGTCTTTACCCATAGACTCGCTAACAGTAACATCCACTTTAAAAGTACTATCCTGTTCAACAGAAGTGCTGCTGTCCCTGAATCCAATTTCAGGCAGTACCGGATACACGTTGAGACCTGTAAGGCTCATTGTATCTGTAAGCGTATCTTTGTTATAAACAGTAAGCATTATTTTTGAATAAAACGTATCCGTCAAAGTATCAATTGTTACGACCTGTATTGAATTTGAATCTATATAATCCACTGTGTCAATTGACACAACCCTGGTACCTGATGTTATCTTGTAAATGTGGGTGCCGGAATATTTACCATCATTGAAAAGTCTGACATTAAACCCGGCCGGACAGCCAAGTCTTAAGGAATCAGCAGAATCAGTTCTTGAAAATTGAAGTATTCCGGGAGCATAACCTCGGTAGCTGATTGTAAATACCGGAAAGGTTATGGAATCATTATTCCGTTTGATATGGATAGAATACCCTTTAGTGGTCGATACATCTGACTTTACAAGATAGGGTTTATTTATTGGAATCCTGTCTTTATCGATAATAACCGTGTCAGTACCTGCAGTCTGGATAGTTTCGCCATTGTAAAGAGCCCTCAGAAACACGCTGTCCCCGATACCCGCCAAACGGGGACCATCAATCGTGTAAGGGTTTACAACCTGAATAGTTGTATTTTCCTTATGCAGCGGCATTTCAACTTTTGTTCTGTTTGGCTGTTCTGCAACCAGCGTAATTTTCCCTGTGTATGCTTTCTTGAAAACAAAATATACGGAACCTGTGTCAGGAGGATATGCCATTGATGAATCATTGCGGATAAACGAGTCAATAGGAGGATCGAAAGAACAGTAAAATTTCCAGTATTTATCGGCACCGTTATTGTTAAACTTTATCCTGCATTCCCTGAGAACTTCAAGTTGTAATGGCACCGTGTCAGTGCTTTCGAATTTATAAGAACCCTGATAGGCACTATCAAGCGGATTTGTGGCTTCAAAAAAACATGACAGAAACAGAATGATAAAAACAATTGCAGTTAATTTCATAATTGTGAGATGTTTCATCGGCTTCCCCTTCTGTATACTCCTTAAAAGTATATTCTCACATCCTAATACCTGAAAGTCAAGGTAAATCCGGTTGCTCCAAGAAGAAACAACGTGCCGGTTCCTATTGCAGTCCCAACCCAGGCATTACCTTCAGTTCTTTTTTTGTCAACAGATATATTATGTTTTCTTATGTACTCAGGATCATGATACTCAGGTGAATTGTAGTCCTTTTTTGCGTCATAGGCTTTAAAGGCGCTAAGTGCAGTTACGCTGGCGCTTACAAGGGTAGTCGTACCAAAAGTCCACCAGAGCTGCTTTTTTTGTTTTAGTTTTTTCTCTTCCGGTGAAAGCACTCTGACCATCTGCCCTTGTTGCATTGCCTGCTCAGTTGTCGACTTTTTTATTGTGTCAACATAGGTGATCTTAGGATGTTTATTATCGAGACCAGACCACATCACGCTGAATGCACGCTGGTCAGCCACATTCGGAAGTTCATC
>CAYMGX010000323.1:0-2040 GCA_964390065.1 uncultured Fibrobacter sp.
TTTATTGAGAATCTTTTTTTCGTCTTTGTCAACATCACAAATGACAAACTTTTCACAATGTCCAAAATGTGGACAGAGTATACCTTCTGCGGTTGGTACTGCAATTTTCATACGTTTCTCCTGTTACTTTAGATAATAAAAACATGACATATATGCTAATTTTTCTAAAACGATTCATGGACTATCTATTGAAAAACACCATTTACAATGCGACGATAATGAACAGTATCGACCTCTATCACCAGTGACCTTCAGCGTTCGCTTCAGAAGCCTTGGTAAGTTTGTTGTCAAGATACAACTGAAGTGCTTCCTCTACCGTTGTGTTCCCTGATAAAAAGATTGCCACATTTGCTTTGCTTAAGGCAGCAAAAGCTTTTGGACCGCAATGGCCGCTGATTAATACAGAACAGCCAGTATTGACTACTGTTGCTGCAGCCTGAATACCGGCACCCTGCGCGCTG
Source organism: uncultured Fibrobacter sp. (assembly GCA_964390065.1). GTDB lineage: Bacteria > Fibrobacterota > Chitinivibrionia > Chitinivibrionales > Chitinispirillaceae > JAAZBG01. The sequence goes on from CAYMGX010000323.1 coordinate 462, forward strand.
TGAAGGTTCTGAGAATTATTAATACACTCCCAGTTCTTGGTTTCTGTATCATAGATCATAAAATATTTTGCACGGCCAAATCTCGGATCGACCAGATTTGATGCACTTGCGTTTTCGGATGATACTGCTACTTTCATACTGTCCCTTTACTACTACCAGCATTATTGCTTTGGGTAGTACGTTGATTTTGAAGTTGTCGTTTGCAATGATTGCCTCTGCCACGGTTTCTACACTGTGTGTGTTGACATCCAGGTAAGAAGTATTTACCGCTTATATCGATATTATTGCGGTAATCCCTGATTATTTCATCAACAGGTCCGCCAATCCATGGAATGATCCGGTTACAGCAGGTTTGAAAAAGTGTATAGGAACTTTTTGAAATCGCACCACAGATCAGCGTATCAATTCCCCGGTCTTTGAGCTGGTTATATTTATCGGGAATTGATATATCACCCAAACGTATTTCTGTTGAGCGGTTATTGGTATCAAAGAGAATGATGCACCGTGATGAATCAAAAACCGGTGACACTATTTTATTCCAGACTGTAATGGCTACTGTGTTCATGCTGTGATTTAAATGCAATTACTGTACCAATGAAGCGGTTCTACTGTATTGTTGTTATCGTAACGTTGACACGTTGCGAAACACCCCTTAAATACCCCTGCGGGGATTTAAATGTCGTTAACTTAGTATTTGTAAGATGGCAGTGTACTTATGCGCTCGCCCCCTCCATCTCGCAAAGCCGAGCTACCTCCTGGTCCTCCGACCATTCCGATGCGTCTCCCGCAGGAGGGAGGTAGCTCTATGATTTTAAATCAATTACACCTCTAACTTGCAGCAATATCTTTAATTAAGATTGGCACGTAAGACTCGCGGGGGACTTTAAGAGCTGAATAGCTTGTTTGGTCTATATTTTTAAGTCCCCGGGGGATTTAGGGGGCGAGCAATCGGCACAGCTGCAACATGTCAAGCATAACGTAACAACATTGCGATTTCCCATAGGGGTACCTTAACGTTGTCGGTTGACAATCGCAGCATTGCAAATCTGCAATAACTGCAATAAAATATTGCAATTGTGCAATAGTCCAGTCTGTAAAAAATTAAAAACAATGGAATCCTGCACAATCAGCAGGTGTTTAAACTGGCATGATTTTAGCGTCATATAATAGGTACAGAAAATGATGTATTGTCTATTTTGATGTAAGTACGTAAATGTGTGCAGGTGTAATGAAATGAATCGGGAGACGGGGTTTTTAGCATGATCTGGGTTACAGTGTGTGTTACAATATTGATTATTGCCATGGGAATAGTTGCAGTGTATTCATGGGTTACATCGCAGATAAGTGATCCTGATGGTTATGCGAGAATTACCGGACCATGTGGTGATACTATGGAAGTATACTTTACTGTAAAGGAAAAGATAATTGATTCGATCAGGAGCGTTTCGAGTGGGTGTTCAATAAGTAAAATGTGTGCTCATTATGCCGGTTCACTTGCAAAAGGCAGAACAATTGATGAGGCACGAAAAGTCAGTAAAGAACTAATCATGGACAAAACAGGAAAACTCCCTGATACCCA
>CAYMGX010000324.1:0-2021 GCA_964390065.1 uncultured Fibrobacter sp.
CGTCATTTTATCTACAGCGCATTGCCTGCAATTTTTATCGGAAGACGATGCGGGATTCCTGATGATCTTATTGCAAAAGCTCTGCTTGAACAGAAACCGGTTTCAATGCGTGGTGCAGTAGAGATGAAGAAGGGGATCAGGTTTATTCTCGATTGCTATAATGCAAATCCGTCATCAATGAAAAGCGCAATTACCTATCTCTCGGATATTACTCCGGAAGTAAATCGTATTGCAATCGTTGGTGATATGAAAGAGCTCGGTAAGTATTCATCAAAACTGCATCAGGAACTTGGTAAAAACCTTGTTGATGCAAAAGTAAATAAAATTCTTGCAGTTGGTGAGTTCGCTGAGGAGATTAAAAAGGGAGCGGTAATAGCAGGCATGAGTGCTGGCTCTATAATGATAGCAGACTGTGCCGGGAATGCTGTTGACAAAGCAAGAGTGATCGCTAAAAAAGGCGATACGGTGCTTTTAAAGGGTTCCCGGGGTATTCAACTTGAGACAATTTTCGAAAGATTCTAAGGATCATAGAAATGAATTTTGATATGCAGAAAAGTTTTCCATCACGGGTTTCTATTATTGGTGCTGCACGCAGTGGACTTGCAGCTGCCGAATTCTTTATCGGTAAGGGATCAGATGTTTTAATCAGTGATACCTGTAATGAGGAAAAACTTGCAAAGGTATTATCTGATAAGGGCATGACTAATGTCAGACATGAAGCATCCGCGCATACCGACAGGGTTCTTGAAAGTGATCTGATTGTACTCTCTCCGGGGGTTCCATCAGATATTCCGATTCTTGTCAAGGCACGTGAAAGAAAAATTCCGGTCTGGTCGGAAATGGAACTCGGATTTCGCGCAAGTAAAGCTACGTTTCTTGCAGTAACCGGATCAACCGGAAAAAGCACCACTGTTTCGTTACTGGGAGAGGCCCTCAATGCAGGTGGAAAGGATGCTGTTGTTGCCGGCAATATTGGTATTCCGGTAATCAGTATTGTGCATCAGGTGCCAAAAGATAGTTATGTGGTTGCCGAAGTATCAAGTTTTCAGCTTGAAACTATTGACACTTTCAGGCCAATGGCTGCCGCTGTTTTGAATTTCATGAAGAATCATCTCGACCGGTATGTCTGTGAAGATGACTATTATAATGCAAAGAAGGAAATTACACGTAACTTTACAAAAGATAATGTACTTGTGCTCAATGCAAATGATGAGCGTTTGTGTGAATGGGCTAACGAAATGAGACACCGGACGCAGATCGTCTGGTTTGGGGCTGATGTGGCGGGGGAGGACTCATTCTGGATTGATGGTATGCTTCTTAAGTACCGGTTCAGAGGTAATAGTGGAGTTGTATTGAATGTAAACGATATGGTCATAAAGGGACATCATAATCATGAAAATGCCTGTGTAGCCTCAGCACTTGCAATGGTTGCCGGTGCAGATGTGGCAGGGATTGCAAAAGGACTATGCTGTTTCAAGGGTTTGAAGCATCGTCTTGAGTATGTCGATGAGATTAACAGAGTGAGATTTTACAATGATTCAAAATCAACGACTGCAGAATCGATACTTGTTGCTGTCAGGGCATTTCCCAAAGGTGTACATCTGATTGCCGGGGGGCGTGATAAATTCTGTGACTTTACAACAGTTAATGACGCGATTAAAGACCATGTAACCGATGTAACATTAATCGGTGAAGCGGCTGATCGAATGGAACAAGTCTGGAACGGATTAACAACAATAAAACGTGCGACGACACTTGATGCCGCAATTGACCGTGCAATGGAGAATGCTGTGCCGGGTGATGTGGTTGTTTTTTCTCCGGGGTGTTCAAGTTTTGATATGTTTAAAAACTATGAGGAACGTGGCGATGTTTTCAAACAGCTTGTTTGTAAAAGGAATGTAACAAAATGAAAAACCGGATGGCAGGAATGGATTTCGGGCTTTTCATTGCACTGCTTGTAATGATGGGGTTTGGGATTGTTCTTGTTTACAGTTCATCATTTGCTCTTGCCCAGCAGCGGT
>CAYMGX010000325.1:0-2020 GCA_964390065.1 uncultured Fibrobacter sp.
TTTTAACAACATTGGTGCATTTTTGTAATGAGACATCAGCTACCAGCCTTCCAAATGGTTTATTTGTTCAATGGGATTACTTCAACCCGTCTGTTCTTCGCTCTGCCATCTGCTGTAGTATTCGGGGCAATAGGACGCTCTTTTCCATAGCCACGAGCTACAATCCGATCCTGACTAATACCTCTCATGACAAAGTACTCCATAACAGACTTTGCCCTGTCATATGAAAGTTGCAGATTATAATCAGAAGATCCCTGATTATCAGTATGTCCGGCAATTTCAATACGGATATTAGGATATGCCTCAAGACTATTGAATACAGTCTCCAGAACATAATATGATTCTTCCAGGAGTTCAGAACTTGCTGTTTTAAAGTTTACACCTTTGAGAATAAGAGTCTGTTTAATTTCCTGTGGTTTTTCATCAGGACACCCATCGTCATCCTTAAAGCCGTTGACAGTCTCAGGATTATTGATACATGCATCAAGAGAATCCGGTATGCCGTCTTTATCGTTATCAAAGTCCGGACAGCCATCAGTATCCATAAAACCATCACGATCCTCCGGCTCATTCGGACACTGATCCTGAGCATCATAGATGCCATCCTTATCATTGTCAAAATCCGGACAGCCATCAAGGTCTTCGAATCCATCAAGATCTTCAGGAACATCGATACACTGATCAACTTCATCAGGAATTCCATCACCATCCTGGTCTGTATTCTGTACCTGAATCAAACGTGCTGTTACCAGACCGATATCTGTACCGCTCTCGCCCGCCGATTTAAGTGCTGATGAAGGTTTCACAAAGTAATTGTACTCAGGGTGACCGGGAGAAATAAAATCAGGTTCTTTTGAAATATTTGTCTGATTAACAACCGCCAGTGCATTAAACGATAATCTGTTTTTATAAATGTTGTTATTGATAATACGTGATTTTCTGGATTCAGGAGCAACAAACACACCATATTGCTTGTTTGCATAGAGCACATTATTGCGGATAAGTACTTCAGATCTGTGTGCACAAAAAATACCACAGTACCCATTTTCAAGTATTACGTTATGATCGATACTCGTACGGGTACCACGGGCACCCTCAACAAAAATACCTGTCCACTCATTTCTGTAGATGATATTGTTATTGATATCCGGTAACGAGATAAGAGCATGAATACCGGCGCCTTTATTATCGACAATCAGGTTTCTTTCAATTATTGGTCGTGTATTTTTACAGAGAATACCGGTTGTACCGTTTTTAATGGTAAAGTTTGTTATCACAGCACCATCAGCACCAAGAACAACAGGACCAAGCCGGCGGCCGTCAATGATGGTTGATACCATATCCTGTCCCTGAAGTACTACATTGTCAGCCAATGCGATATTCTCGTAGTAAATGCCTTTACTTACGTAGACAGTGTCACCTTCGTTTGCCTCTCCCAAGGCAGCATGAATTGTCGGGAAATCCATCGGGACAACAATTTTCTTACCCGCAAACGACAGACTTGTACACACTGCAAGCAGCAGCAACACTACGATCTGATTTTTTTTTCTCATTTTCATTGATGCCTGGATTAAATTAAGGGCTTAAATGTTTGTTGTTCAGTTGTAATCTGTAAATTACTATCAACCATCGTTATTTCAAAAATAGTTTGAATCGAAAAACTTGTCAACTCATACCCCTATGAAAATAACGCCAGTGACTCGTATACTGAATTGTATAGAAAAAAGTATATACTCAAAGTAAATGCAAGTGTTTTCTGTCAGAACTGATATAAATCTATTATAATGTTCTGTTTTGCTGCATTACACTGTAGTATCTTTCTCTTAGAAACCAGTTTTCAAGAGTATTTCATTTCTATTCCCGAAAACAATAACTTCTCCAGGAATTTTGAATGTCAAACAGCGTTAAATTAAAAACTCTTTTAAAAACCATTATTTTGCTATCCCTAATATCTAATTCTACTTACGGCTTTGGCCAGAATAAAGTACAATATAGCAATTTTTCATGGAAAATGCTTCGT
>CAYMGX010000326.1:0-1991 GCA_964390065.1 uncultured Fibrobacter sp.
GATTGTTATATCCATTGAATCATAAAACATCGATATCTCCTGATGCTTTACGCATGCGTTTGCATGAAAGCTTTCCTATTAATTTCCATTGGGCACTCGAGTCGAGAAGAACGCTGGATGTCAGTAAAATCCTTATACCCAGTGATGGGTCCGGGCGCTGATCGCTATTCAGTGTGGGCAGGCACCAGATATCGAGAGGTTTCTGTGTTTGAAAAAGAACTCTTAATCCACACTGTCTATCCTCAAAATACCATCGTGTGGCACCCTCAATCTGAATATGATCAATGCCAATCCTGTCAATAGTTTGTTTACCGTTGATAATACGGACCTCACCGCTCTGCAAACCTGGAAGACTGAAACTCAACTCTGTTGCAAACCGGAATGTGTACGGTGTTAACGACTGATTTGAAAATTGATACACGAATGAAAGTGATGACGTATTTTGTTCAAGTCCGTACACTTTTTCAAGAATAAGCGGACATGGCTTATCGTTTTGAAGTATTGCACCGTGTTTGGTAAGTGATGCCCGTATACCGGTTGTATTTTTTGATACTTTGTATGTAAATTGACTCTTAAGGAAGTTGCCGAGATCGGGAGCTTTCCCTGTCAGTATGTCTGCCGCTGACGCTTCCGGATTATAAAAACTATCTGAAAACCACGCGCGGGATTTACCTGCTGAAAGAATATCCGGCTTGCTGTGCTGTACGGGATTATAAGCGCTGCAGAGATTTATCGCGCGATCACGATAATCAAATTCAAAAATAGTTCCACCGCAACTGTAATCAATATAGAGTTTGACACTTTTATTTGACAACAGAATGCTTTTATTTCCATTACGTAAAAAATCAGTAATTCGTATCTGCCCTCCATGGATACCAGCCCGTTCACTGATCTCCTTTTCCAGTTCAATCATCTTTGAAAAGGTCCAGAGTCTGTCTGTTGTGTTTTCAAACCCGCATTCTTTGCCGGGAAGAAAACGATTGATATCCTGAATGAAAAAAAGTTCTTTTTTCATTGGTGAACTGACACGGGGATCAGTAATCTCGCACACCTGGTTATACAGATCCATAAGCTTTCGTTGCATGATACCGATCTGGTCAAACGAATGCAGATAATTAAGAAAATGTAAATCAACTGGATTCGCGTTACCTAACATTAAACTTGATGGAATATATTGCAGTCCAAGCGGCTGAGCATCACGAAGCAGTTCACTGAATGTGACCGGTTGATACGTTAGTATATGTTTGTCAATTTCTGATGCTGCATAGTTGAGCCATCGGAACGGATCTGCTTCACCTTCTGCCTTGAGAGGAAACTGATACTGAAGTATCGCTACTAAATCACCTTGCGATTCATTTTTGTCTGATGCATAAATTTGCTCAATCCAATTCTTGAAATTAACCGGTGCAGTCCTATGATGAATAATCGTTGTTGCAATTAAGGGTATTGAACTTCCACTATGTTCGGCCATCCAGTACCCGCCGATTGATTGCAACGATGGTGGAAGCAGATCTTTCGATACGACAAGGTAGTGCACACCGCTGTTTTTAAGAAGTTCAATCATTGAAGGTTCAATGTTGGAGAACGGCGGCATATACCCCAGCGGTGTTTCGCCGGCGATATTGGTGTATTGTTGAAGTCCATACCTGACATTTTCAAACGAGAGTTGAGGTGGTGACATACTGAGAAATGGCTCGGTATATCCTGTCAAGATCCATTCAAAGAGTCCCTTTTTCTGAAAATCCCTGAATTGAGAAAGTAATAACGGGTTTATACACTCAACAATGTACGCCGGCAGGACAATATTAAATCTGAAGTGAGGATGTTCTGTAACAAGCGAGAGCAGGTTGCGGATACAACGATCAACGGATTCCTTGAGAACCGTCTTTGGCATTAAACGGTTTTTATAAGGTTGCAGTAAAAGTGACAGTGTGTTTCTTTTCATTCTTACAAATTATAATCCTGCATAACAATATTCAATCATATTTTTA
>CAYMGX010000327.1:0-1989 GCA_964390065.1 uncultured Fibrobacter sp.
ACTTCTTTTTGTTCATCCGGAAGTTGCCGTGGAAATGAGAGCAGGCTTTGAGATGGCAGATCTGTTGCAGGTTCATCGTTTGAATGTGATGCTGCGAGGTTTTGAACCGGTGATAACCGGGTTGTAAACTGCAGTGGTAAATTGAGCGGTATTGCATCTGCCTGAGGTTCCGGTACCTGTGATGTAAACAGTGACTGGAAATTCGAATTCAGCGAATCCTGCTCAGTCTGAAACTGATCCGGTTTCATGACAACAGCACCGATACCCTGCTTTACAACACCGTACACAAAGCCGAACAATTCCCGTTCATCATCGAATTTAACCTGCTGCTTCGTAGGATGCACGTTAACATCAATACGCGATGGATCGATATCAAGAAAGGCGAAGAATGACGGTTTATACGCAGCACCAAGATACTGCGCAAACGCTTCACGAATAGAGAATGTGACCGAATCATTATCAATACGGCGCAGGTTCACATAAAGGCTCTGAAATCGCGGACGTTCTTTAAGCTGCTCCGGAGTTGAAACAAAAGCTAATATCTCCATGCCATCACGCATACCTTTGCATTCAATCAACCCTTTTGCAAATTCATGCCCCGCAATATCAGCTATTCGGGCAAGCGGCGAATCAGCAATCAGCACGTCCATCACGCGGCGATTTTCAACTGTCAGGGTAAAATGTATTGATGGAAACGGGATAACCAGTTGTTCAACCAGACGTGTAATTGCCAGCTGCTCCCCTTTTCGTGTTTTCATGAATTTCTTGCGCGCAGGAACATTGAAAAACAGATCCCGAACAATGACAGTGGTCCCCTGAAGATGCTGCTGAGGTTTCACCTGACCGGCTTCTCCCCCAGTATAGGATAATTCGTACCCAAGCCCCGAGGAATCGTTTGATGAAATTACCGTGGTCCGGCTGACAGCCGCGATACTCGCAAGCGCCTCACCGCGAAATCCCATTGTTGCTATAGAGAAGAGGTCATCAGCACTGGTAATTTTACTTGTTGCATGAGGCAGTAAACACTTGATAAGATCTTCCTGAGACATCCCGCAGCCATTATCAGACACTCTGATTAAGCTGAACCCGGCATCTTCAATGGTGATATCGATCCGTGTCGCACCTGCATCAATCGCATTTTCGACAATCTCTTTTAAAACTGATGCAGGTCGTTCAATAACCTCACCGGCAGCAATTTTTTCAATTACCGACTGAGGCAATACCTGTATTACAGATTGTTTTTTTGTTTCCATGTATTAAATAGTGATCCAGAATAGAACAGGAAGAGAAAAAAATGCGGAAGGGGGGACTCGAACCCCCACAGGCTTGCGCCCACTAGAACCTGAATCTAGCGCGTCTACCAGTTCCGCCACCCCCGCAAAAAAGTGCGAACTAATGTGCCATTAAATATAATAGATGGTGCCCCGTAGGAACAAGAATCATTATTGTAACGTAAAAAAGGCACCCTGCGATTAACAGAGCGCCTTTTTAGAAAAAACATTTTAGAGGTAGATAGTTAGTTTCTTCTGCGAAATAAACCCATACCGCTTAAAGCAAGAAGTCCCATGCCGAAAAGCGATAGTGTTACGGGTTCCGGAACATCTTTTATTACCAATGAAGCCTCAGCATCATGAGAGAATGGTGCAAATCCGAGTTTGCTTTTCTTATTCTTAAACTCCTCATTGTATAGATCAAAGTGAATTCCATAGTTTGGATTCAGGGCTGAAACATCAACTGTAAACGCCTGATAATAGAGTGTTCCTGCCGGATCAACCATAAGACTCCCGGGGTTATTCTCTACATTATATGGCAAAGCCCGATCACCACTGAATGAAAATGCATATTCATAAAAATAGGTTGGGAAAATGCCATGTGTTGGTAATTCACCTACCTCTGCAAGTGCAACAGGGGGCGTTCCATAGTGCATGTCAGCAATACTTACAGGAGTGCCATTAAAATCAAATGATCCAATATCTGCAGACATTGAGA
>CAYMGX010000328.1:0-1965 GCA_964390065.1 uncultured Fibrobacter sp.
AAAAAGTTCATCATTGAATAATGCTGCGACACAACTTGATGGAAGCAGGTTCAGCTCTTTAATCGTCCCTACTGATTGCTCAAATATCTTTCGGGGTGTCCCGAATTGTTCAAGTAATTTTGCTATCCGTACCGGTCCAAGCCCGCTTACTGCATTAAGTGCAATCCAATCTTTAACCATTGATAATCCCCATGTATAACGTAAAGCAGTTATTGATGTATGGTGTCCCGGTGAAGCAGGTAACCATACTTTTTGAATATAATTAAAGGAAGGAACAATTTCCAGGCGGTTATTGCTGTTACTTTACGGTAAAAATGTCTGAACCAGATCACTTGCAGAATTAATTTTTAATTTTCTGTTCCAGGTAATAATTATAATTACCCTCATAAACATTAATCACTCCATGATCGACCTCAAACACCCGGTTGGTGATTTCCCGTAAAAAGAAACGGTCGTGGCTCACAAGCAGCATCGTACCTTCATAGCGTTTTAATGTTTCCAGCAGTACTTCACGTGATTTAATATCAAGATGGTTCGTTGGCTCATCAAGCACAAGACAATTGTACGAGATTGACAAAAGATACGACAGGATAACACGTGTTTTTTCACCGCCGGATAAATATTTTATTTTCTTAAAAACCTCATCACCCTTGAACAGAAATGCTGCAAGAAGATTTCTGATTGTGCCATCCTTTGCCTGCGGTAGTTTCTCCTGAACGATTTCGAAAACCGTTTTGTCTTTGTCAAGTTCCTCAAGGGTTGACTGACCAAAATACCCGATTGTAATACTTGGTCCGATAATTGCCTCGCCCGATGATGGTGACGTTTGACCGCAAAGTACCCTTAAAAATGTTGATTTACCGGCACCGTTGACACCCACAACCGCAATTCTGTCCTGTCGATGTACAAATGCATTGAGACCTTTAAAAACCGGCTTTTCTGAACCATCCGATTTTGTCCAGCTTTTTCCAAGCGACTTTATCACCGCAACATCATTTCCGCCACGCTGAATCACGGGGAGCTCGATACGGATTTCATCCTGATCGGAAATCAGCTCCACTTTTTCTATTTTATCAAGCATTTTTACCCGGGACTGTACCTGTGCAGCATGACTTGCCCGCGCTTTAAATCTGGCGATAAACTCTTCCTCTTTTTTCATCATGCTCTGCTGACGGTTAAACTCGGCTTCGTTGTTACGCATGCGAATTGTGCGTTCCTGCTCATAAAAATCATAGTTTCCTGAGTAGGTGGTAACTTTACCGTTTGCTACTTCAACAATCTTTTTAACAACACGATTCATAAAATCGCGATCATGGGTGGTCATAAGAATAGCGCCCTTGAAATTGATCAGCCAGCCCTCAAGCCACAAAATTGTCTCCATGTCAAGATAGTTGGTCGGTTCATCCATCAGGATACAATCGGGCATGACAATCAGTACCTTTGCAAGTGCAATACGCATTTTCCATCCGCTGGAAAAGTCTTCAACCGGTTTTCCATGATCTTCCGGAAGGATACCAAGACCGGTTAAAATGGTCTGCGCATTATTCTCGATATCAAACCCGCCTATTTTTTCATATTCAGTCTGATCATCACCCATTTTATCAAGTATAGTCTGCATGGTATCCGGATCAAGCTCCGGATCACACAATTTTTCTTCATAGTGTTTAAGTCGTACAGCAAGTTCGCTTACCCGTTTGTTCCCATCAATAACCTCTTCAAGTGCGGTTTTCCCTTTCATCTCACCAACATTCTGGGAAAAGTAGGCGATGCGAATATTATTCTGAATGCTCACCGCGCCCTCATCCGGACGCTCTTCACCGATGATCATTCTGAAAAACGTCGTTTTTCCGGCACCATTAGGACCTACGAGTCCGACCTTTTCTCCTTCGTAAATCTGAAAACTCTCTTTTGTATAGAGCGGGGTTCCACTCATTAATTTAGTGATATTGGAAACGTTAATCATTT
>CAYMGX010000329.1:0-1886 GCA_964390065.1 uncultured Fibrobacter sp.
CGGATCTTCCATATCAATTTGACAGGCCTCGCCACTGTAACACATTGATCTTAAACGTGTTTTCGTTCACTATGCAATTTTTTTCTGGTGGCTACAACTTCTCCACGCGCACGGAGGAGTTCCGGTAGTATCACTTTTGCTTTATCAACAAGTGTTGCCACTGAAGACCGGGGCTTGGGAATTGTATTGATCTTTGTTACAGAACCATCATTCAATTCCATAACGCAGAGAGTCGATAATTCATTTAGTGCTTCTTGAACTGTCAAGTCAACAGAATCCCATAATCTCGCTAACTCTCGAACTATCATGTAAGCCATCATTACAACAAAGACATGCGCTCGTGTTCGTTCTTCTTTGCGGACGTTAATGGGTCTTAATTCAAGTTCTGCAGTTTTACTGATGCGGAATGCCCATTCAACTTTTGCCAGGTCTTTATATCTGTCATGTACCGTTTTGTCATCTACCGCAGATTTTTCAAGATCAGTCTTTATAACATAACAGCCATCCAGTTTCTCTTCTTCAGCAAGTTGCTCTGCCACCTGTGTTATCTTGATCTCACGTAAATGCAGGTCCACGTCAACACTTACCCATCGGTCAATTTTGAGCTGGGCAATTTTCTCTTGAACTGCTTTGAGTGCAGTTTCTGTTTTTGATTTGGCATGCGTCGCTAAATATACGTTTTTCTTCTCGCAAAATATCTGTGCACTGTGAAGTTTATCACGTCGGGATGAACGTATTTCTTCTGCCCGCACATCGTTTCGCCGAAGAATATAACGCACATTCTTTTCGGTATCCTCCACTTCGTGTATTTCTTTGTCAAACAGTGATAACTGAATAATCCCATCGGTAAGCAGTGTTTGCATCTGAGGTTTTGTAAGAGCAGTGATATAATGAAAGCCATCCACAAGTTCCAGTTCATCGATAACGGTGTTCTTAATCATTCCCCGATCACCAACAAACGTTACTTCTGAACAACCAAACCGGCCTGCAGCCTTCTTGATCTGAGAAGGCATCGTTTTTACATCAGATGTATTTCCCTCAAATACTTCAATTGAAAGTGGATTGCCTGTTATATCACAAAGTAAACCTACCACGATTTGTTTTTTTCCGCTTTTTTTGTCACGATTATAACCAAAAGCGGCCAGCTCATTATCCTGACCCTCTAAATAGCTACTTGTCACGTCATATAGAAAAAGCCCGGGTTTGTCCTCTTTGTAGCGACTTTTGAAAAGCCGCTGCTCAATTATGGTCTGTCTTTCATGCAACCAATCAAGATTCTTGTAAAGATCATTCTCATTAAAACTCTCGCAATCAAGAATGTCGCATGCGGCATGCGATGTTGCCAATCGTACTGCTGACAAGCGTGATCCCTGGTCGATGACACGAGCTATAACTTGCCACAATGCAAGTTTTCCCTGGCGATCATTGCCCAAGGCGGATGTAATGCCTAGTCGTTTTGCAATTTGATGCACCACCACAACAGCACCCACCGATGCTCCTTGACGCGAGGACCAACCAGACTTTGGAAAACCTGTGGCATTTGTATCGGATGGAGGAATCAAATCTTTGTTCTCTAAGGCGAATTGGATTGCAGAAATTTCTTGAGGCGAACAATTAGAGAGGTTACCGATTGTGCGGTGCTTAACTTTGCCATTCTCCCTAAAGGTAGTACGCAACAAGACCCGTGTATAGGTTTTCCCGTTAGGAGCAGTTGTTGTACATTTATCTAAGTGCATAGTGTATACAAATATATAATATATAACCAATATAATCAACTATATTTTAAATACTACCAACATATTAGTGGCTACATAATTGCTTGTATTAATCGTTTAACAGCAATGTGACACAAAGACTTAGGTGCTTTTGTAAAAATGGAAGATCCG
>CAYMGX010000330.1:0-1844 GCA_964390065.1 uncultured Fibrobacter sp.
ACTATATACAATCTCCGGGTTATACCCAATCGTATAATCGGTACGCGTATTGCCTCAATAATCCACTCAAGTATACAGATCCAAGTGGGGAATGGTGGTCATGGCTTGTTGGCGGTATTATTGGCGGGGTTGCAAATGTAATTTCAAATTGGGATGATATTGATGGAGATTTTGTTAAGTTCAACCAATATGCGTTTGTTGGATGTGTTGCTGGCTCAACAAGTGTATGGCTAGCGGAACAGGAGGTTGGTCTCCCGGCAATTGGTATGGTTTCCGGATGGATAATAGGCACAGGAAATGCCTACATACAAGGGGCAAGAGGAAGCGATGTCATGGAGGCCGGAGCACAAGGAGCGATTTGGGGTGGTGTGAGTGGTTTTGCCATGATGGGATTGGCACCATTGCTCGATGAGCTAATGAATATTAGTTGGACTTCTCACAAAAATTATGCAGGTTATCCTGCTCACAATTATCCAAGAGTGACACTCGGTGATTGGCTTTTTGGATATCAAAGTAACAATATAAATAATATAATTTCTACTCAAGGAACATCGCTAGCAGCAAATATTCTGGGTAATTCTATTTCATCTATTAACCTGAATGCATTACCTCGAACTTATCCCTTACCGATGTTTATGTACTCGTATATGGATTTTTCAGGTGCGTTAACAGATTATACTGGAGGTAGGCAGTATGTCAATGGATCACTTGTTTGGCTTGATTATTATTCAGATGGTTCCACAATGAATAGAGGAAATTGGAGTGCAGTTTCTGGACCTTGGGGAAGTCCTATTGCTACTGGTTTGCATACGATACGTAATGGATATATGGGATTAAATACTGGAATTCCTGGGTATATTAGGGATGGTGCAGATTTCTATATTGATATTTTCCCTGATACATCCTATGAGATTCATCCAGATGGGAATATTTTTGGAACTTTAGGTTGCATAGGAATTCAAGAATCAGGTGTACGATCGCTCGATTTGTACAATAGGGTAAGAAATTACGTGAGACGAAATAATGTACTTCAGCTTAATGTAAATTATTGATTTATGAGAAGAAAATTTCTGTTTATTGGGGTCATAATGTCTCTCCTATGCATTTTTAATGCATACCCACAAGATGGATGTGATCATCCAGACATGATCATGAGCTTTCTTCATAAGCTATCATCAGCCAAATATGTGCCTACTTTGCATGACTATAATGTTTATTTTGACAGCCATTCAGAAATAGAAGCAGGCTTGCGTGATAAATATATCCGTAATAATTACGGTCAAAATCTAACCGATGATGAAAACAGTAAGAGTTTTACGCTGGAACTCCTTTTAACACATTGTACAGTGAAACAACTAGTGGGCCAAGCAACCACTAAAGGCTGTAACTGGCTTATAATTGATCAATATGCAAAGGTTAGTGCCACTATTGTTTATGAGGTCAGCGTTGAAGGTTCACAAGATTTGATAAAAATTCAAATGATAAATTGGTCCAATAAAAACAGATGTGGTATAGTCGATATTCTTGATGCCAACAATCAATCAATCCTGATTCATGCAAAGTAAATATCTCCAGGGGAAGAAGTTTCTTTATAAAGAAATACGGACACTTTTTTCCGTTTTATTAATCAGCGTTCCGATGCTTACCTGCAAGGAAGATTACCGAAATTTGTCGACAAATGAGGGAATAGCAGTTCACATACAAAACAATGGTTTTTATAAGACAACCCATCCAACCGGAACCACCGGCTTAATGTTGATTGATGTGACGATTTCAAATGAAAGCGATTCCCCTCGCTAAGCGAAGACTTCAATCGGAGCAGCTCGGCGACAGTCTGTGACTTC
>CAYMGX010000331.1:0-1834 GCA_964390065.1 uncultured Fibrobacter sp.
ATACCCGGAATCGATACTGCAGAGTGCATCCCGATGGACAACGAGACTGTCTTTCCAGAGCCCCTTCCCACCGCTTCCTGTGGCAATAGTCTGGCCGAATGGTGTGGTTGACGGGCCGGTAGCTGCATTGTCAAATGTTACCGGCGCCTGTAATTTCAACGTATCTGATTTTGTAAATTTATCGATAATGACCCTTTTGGAGCCGAATACCGCTTTGGTCTGTTTGTCAAATTTCATAACAAGCGTTTTCAGGGATGTCAATTCTTTATATACAGTCAGAACATCCTTTTCAAGTTCAGTTACAGCGGCCATTTTGCTGTAACTTATGACACCAACTGCTGCAAGAATTGATAGAACCGCAATGGTAACCATAATCTCAAGCAGGGTAAAACCGTTCCGGTTTCCAATCTGTAGTAAGCCTGTTCTTTTCATAACCCGGTTCTTCAGTAATAAGACGATCAGTTTAATAGTATTATTTTACAAGCTTTTACAACAAAGTTCAAGCTGGGAATGTATTGTTACTCATTTATTTTAATTTACGATCATCCCTTCCATGGTCAATGTCATTAACTTAAGCCTGATAAGCGTCTCACGGCAATACCCTTTATTCCATGATCTGACAATCAGTAGTTTACAGCAACAAGATCGGATCTGATTTTAAAATCAGTCAAAACCACAGTGCCAACAGGTGTACCGCCACCTGATTGGGTTGGACGTTTTAACATCCCCATGGTCTCGAACTCTTTTATTATTGTCTCATTGTAAACAAGGTTCATCTGAGTTCCGGTACCACTGTTACATTGCCATCCATTGTTTACTGACGTTAAATGTATAGCACCATTGAACGTATTGGTGCCTGCCCATGCTATAGAAATACTGGCATTATCTTTAAGTAAAACAACGCCGTTAAAAATTCCACCAGTCGGACTGCCGAAGCCATTTATTACTGCTGTACCCCCTGCAAAAACAAACATTCTTGACGTTGCACTCATTTTGGGAAAGTTACTATTACAGTTTAGACCATACCTGATTATCCATATTACTTTTCCATTAAAAACAGATGCATCCGCATTCATCCCGATCGAACCCCACTTGTCATAAACCACCATATAGCCGTTTATTTTCCTGGATGCATTACAGGTATCATACATTTGCTGAAGCATCGTTGTTGTAAGGTTATTGGGAAGCTCAAGCACTTTTGACATCAAACCGGTTGTATCAATTTTCCAGATACTGTCATTAGTTGTGGATAACCCGGTTTTAACTAAGATATCGGGGATTGTTGCATGCACATTGTTTTCTGTTTTATTATCAACACGAGCCATACTAACTTTACCACTATGGGTAATTGTTTTAAATGACATATTAATTCTCTGGTTACCACTATTGGTATCATTAAACCAGGCATCACCACCAATTGTGAGAGTATTATCAATGATCATCGGCCCTTCAACACCTGTTTTTGATTTGAATGAAGTACTCGCATTTGTTTTCAACTTTGTTCCAATGTATACTGCACTATCAACAGTCAATCCTGTAGCATTAGTAACACTTTCAATCGTAGTATTCCATCTGGCTTTTAAAAATCCATGTATTGCACTCCCGGCTGCACTGCCATTGAATTCAAAACCGTTACCAAAGTAAACATCGCCGGTAATATCCAGTTTTCGATCAAAATATTTCCCATCCCCGGCAAGATACAGTACGTAACGAACACTTTGGGATGATGGCGTTGCAGTTTGTACTCCAGACAATCTGTAAATAGCGGTCACTGTTTTCTGCTCATCTGATGAACCATAGCCGGTACCGCGAATCTGAAGAATATTATTCACCT
>CAYMGX010000332.1:0-1823 GCA_964390065.1 uncultured Fibrobacter sp.
AAAAAATTAAAAGCCGGTATGGAAGTCAAGCGGAGTGGCAGACTTATGGATATTACTGTCGGTGATCAATGTATTGGAAGAATCATTAATCCACTCGGTGAACATCTTGACAATTTAGGTATACTTAAAACTGCACAGCGTTTACCAATCGAACGTCCCTCACCACCGATTATGCACCGTGCGCCAGTTACCGTTCCACTTTAAACCGGAATCAAGGTTATTGACGCAATGATACCTATAGGTCGCGGTCAACGTGAACTGATTTTAGGCGATCGTCAGACCGGTAAAACAGCTATTGCGGTAGACACCATTATCAACCAGAAAGATCAGAATGTTATCTGTGTGTATTGTGCAATCGGACAACGGGCATCTGCGGTTGCGAAAGTAGTGGCTAAGCTTCGTGAGACAGGAGCCATTGACTATACAACTGTAATGGTAACAAATGGTGATGATCCACCGGGACTTATTTACATTGCACCATACGCAGCAACCAGTATTACTGAATATTTTATGGAATCAGGAAAGGATGTTCTTATCATCTATGATGACCTTACGCATCATGCCCGTGCTTACAGGGAAATCTCATTACTCTTACGCCGCCCGCCAGGCCGTGAAGCTTTTCCGGGTGACATTTTTTATATTCATTCGCGATTGCTTGAACGTGCAACACATTTACGAAAAGAATATGGCGGCGGATCCCTCACCGCACTTCCCATTGTCGAAACGGAAGCACAGGACATTTCGTCCTATATACCAACGAATCTGATATCAATTACTGATGGTCAGATTTATCTATCTCCAACGTTATTTGAACTTGGTATATTGCCAGCCGTAGACGCCGGCAGATCGGTTTCCAGGGTTGGTGGGAAAGCACAATACGCAACATACAGAAATGTGGCTGGTGATCTCAAGCTTTCCTATGCACAATTTGAAGAATTGGAAAGCTTTTCCCGCTTTGGAGCACGTCTTGACAATACAACATTAAAAGTACTTGAGCACGGAAAACGAATCCGGGAGTGTTTGAAACAAAAAGAGTGTTCACCAGTATCGGTCACTGCACAGGTACTTATTTTTCTTGCACTGAACAATTACTTTTTTGATACTTACGATCAGAACGAACTTGAAACGATTGAAAATGCAATCATTGACATTTCAAAAATCATTCCGGACAGTATCACATCAAAACTATTAGGAACCAAAGCGCTTAACGATGATGATAAAAATTACCTGCTGACCCTTTTAAAAGAAAATATTACCATTCCATTACATCCAAACACAAAGCATACAGTATGAGCGATACACTTTCAGCATTGCGCAAGAAAATCAGTCGCGCACATGATCTTCATGCAGTGGTAAGAACCATGAAAGCAGCAGCGGCGTCAAGCATTGGACAATATGAGCAGGCACTGCATGCATTATCGACGTATACACGTACACTTGAACTTGGTCTCAGCAGATGCTTTACAGAAACAACCTATGAACAATCATCTTTCATAACAAAAAAGCGATCCGTTGATGCAGTAATCATTGGGTCTGATCAGGGACTGGTCGGTCAATTTAATGATAGTATCGTTGACTTTGCCGTAAACGAACTCAGGCAGAACTATCAAGATGTCAATATTCGGGTAGTAGGTGAACGCGCCATGAATCGTCTTGAACATCAGAATATTTCAATTGTTAAATATTACCCTGTACCGTCATCGTTAAAAATTATCACTCCCTTTATTAATGATCTGCTTATTGATTTTGACAAATCCGGCACAT
Source organism: uncultured Fibrobacter sp. (assembly GCA_964390065.1). Taxonomy (GTDB): domain Bacteria; phylum Fibrobacterota; class Chitinivibrionia; order Chitinivibrionales; family Chitinispirillaceae; genus JAAZBG01. The sequence continues at coordinate 1,765 of CAYMGX010000332.1, forward strand.
TATTTAACAATAATACTCTTGTTATTTTTTTTAACAAACTTGAGAATTTATCATTATAT
>CAYMGX010000333.1:0-1807 GCA_964390065.1 uncultured Fibrobacter sp.
TGCAAAACCATGATGAGACTGCCTTTTTTGTCACGCCATTTCTCAGCAATAGCGCTGATTTCCTTAGTGTCTACACTTTTTTGTTCCATCAGGTATCCTTCCTCAAATGATATGAAGAATTAAGGTACTGTTTATTGTGAAACAGGCAATAATTACATGTGATCAGATTCACGTTTTCAGGATAAATATATCATGCTAATATTACCTTTTCAACTTTTTGAAAGAGATTTTTTTATTAAAAAAGTCATATTTATGTGAAATCCCACACATATATTTTTGCTGTTAAATCGCTGAATTTCTATATTTTTTCACTTTCTTTCTTTTTTTACATGTCGTTTTTTGTGATATGCAACGCATTAAACTTGACTATTTTATTTTTTACCGGTATATTAATAGTACATACATGTTGTGAAAAGGAGTATTTAATGGTTACTAACAAAAATTGCATCCTGCGTCTCTCCCGGTACAAAAACGCATTATATCGTTTTAAATCACTTGGATTTTTTAAAATCTTCTCCGATTATCTGGCTGATGCAGTAGGGGTAACCAGCGCACAGGTACGAAAAGACTTTTCACTCTTCGCTATCAGCGGCAACAAAAGAGGTGGCTACCAGATTGATGCACTTATTGAAAAACTCAATGATATTCTCGGTAAAAATGAACTTCAAAAAGTTATCATGGCAGGTGCCGGAAATCTGGGCAGCGCTCTTATGAAATATAAGAATTTCGAAAAAGAAGGCATTAAAATCGTTGCAGCTTTTGATATTGACCCATCAAAACACAACAGCAAGCTTCCAGTACCGGTGTTTGCACTTGAAGATCTTGAGAAATATGTTCGCGAGAATAATATTAAAATAGGCATTATGAGCGTTCCCGATATTGCAGCGCAACATACATTAGACATTATGCTAAAAGCCGGAATAAAGGGGGTTCTCAACTTCGCCCCTATTCAGCTCAAAGCACCGGAAGATTGCATTGTTAACAACGTTAATCTTGAACTTGAGCTCGAAAATTTGATATATTTTGTAAATGCTTTGCAAAAATCGCATATTCGAATAGAAATGTCTGATAATTAAGGAGTCAAAATTGACAGATACTACTTACAAATCAATTAACGCAAAACTTGAACTGCTCGGTTTACAAATACCGTTATTATACGTACCTGAAGAAGGCATTGATCTCGGCAAATGGTCAGTTGTAGCGTGCGATCAATATACATCAGACCATGCTTACTGGGATCGGGTGGAAAAAAATGTCGGCAGTGCACCATCAACGCTTCGTATCACGCTGCCAGAGATTTTTCTTGAAGCACCGAATGTCGAGAGCCGAATAAAGACAATCCATGAATCAATGAAACAGTATCTTGACAATGGGACCATTCATGAATACGGTAAGGCAATAATGTATATCGAACGTAAAACCGACGCCTCCGGATTGCGTCAGGGCCTTCTGTTTGCCATGGATCTTGAACGGTATGATTATGCGCGCGACTCAAAGACACTCATCCGTGCAACTGAAGGCACCATTGTTGAACGTATCCCGCCACGACTTCGCGTTCGTAAAGAGGCAACATTCGAGCTGCCACATATCATGATTCTTATTGATGATCCCCAGAAAAAGCTTATCGAAACACTTGTCGCGTCATTGCCATCAAAAAAACCTGTTTACGATATCAATTTAATGGAACATGGTGGTACACTCAAAGGATATGCAATTGACGATTCGGGATCAATTACCATAATCGCTGACACGCTTGCATCACTGTATGCTACATCATGTAAAACACAAAATACCAACCAGCCTCTGT
>CAYMGX010000334.1:0-1805 GCA_964390065.1 uncultured Fibrobacter sp.
ACAGAGGCTGGTTGGTATTTTGTGTTTTACATGATGTAGCATACAGTGATGCAAGTGCGTCAGCGATCAATGTAATTGATTCCGAATCGTCAATAGCATATCCTTTGAGTGTACCGCCATGTTCCATTAAATTAATATCGTAAACAGGCTTTTTTGAAGTCAATGATGCGGCAGTGGTTTCGATAAGCTTTTTCTGGGGATCATCAATAAGAATCATGATATGCGGCAGTTCGAATGTTGCTTCTTTACGAACGCGAAGCCGGGGCGGAATACGTTCAACAATAGTCCCTTCGGTTGCGCGTATGAGTGTTTTTGAATCCCGGGCATAATCATATCGTTCAAGATCCATGGCGAAAAGGAGTCCCTGACGCAACCCGGAAAGGTCTGTTTGTCGTTCAATGTATAGTATTGCTTTGCCGAATTCATTAAGTATCCCACTGTCAAGATAGCTTTCCATTGATTCATGGATGGATTTAATACGGTTTTCGACATCCGGTGATTCAAGAAAGATTTCTGGCAGCGTGATACGAAGTGTTGATGGTGCATTGCCGACAATATTCTCAACCCGGTCCCAGTAGGCATGGTCTGATGTGTATTGGTCGCAGGCAACGACAGACCATTTGGTGAGGTCGATAGTATCTTTTGGAAGATATAATAACGGTATTTGCAGGCCGAGCAGTTCAAGTTTAACGTTTAATGTTTTATACGTGGTATCTGTCAATTTTGACTCCTTAATCATCAGACATGTCTATTCGAATATTTGATTTTTGCAATGCATTTACAAAATATATCAAATTCTCAAGCTCAAGTTCAAGATTTACGTTATTAACAATGCAATCTTCAGGAGCCTTGAGTTGAATTGGTGCAAAATTCAGAACACCTTTAATTCCGGCTTTAATCATAATGTCAAATGTATGTTGTGCTGCAATATCGGGAACACTCATAATGCCAATTTTTACATTGTTATCACGTACATATTTTTCAAGATCTTCAAGTGCAAATACAGGTACCGGAAGTTTGCTGTTGTGTTTTGATGGGTCGATATCAAAAGCGGCGATAATTTTTATGCCCTCTTTTTCGAAATTCTTATATTTCATAAGAGCATTACCCAGATTTCCGGCACCCGCCATAATAACCTTTTGAAGTTCATTTTTGCCTAGAATATCATTTAGCTTTTCAATAAGAGCATCAATCTGGTAGCCGCCTCTTTTGTTGCCGCTGATAGCAAAGAGTGAAAAGTCTTTTCGTACCTGCGCACTGGTTACACCCACAGCATCAGCAAGATAATCGGAGAAAATTTTAAAGAATCCAAGTGATTTGAAGCGATATAATGCGTTTTTGTACCGTGAAAGACGCAGGATGCAATTTTTGTTAGTAACCATTAAGTACTCCTTTTCACAACATGTATACTATGAATATACCCCTGATAACTAAAATTGTCAAGTTTAATGCGCTGTCTATCACATAAAAAGTCACATAAAAATAGAATAAAAGTGAAAAGTAATAGAAATTAAGTGATTTAACAGGAAAAATATACATGTGTGTTTTCACATAAATATGACTTTTTTTATATAAAAAACTCTTTCAAAAAGTTGAAAAGGATATAAAGACATGATATATTTAACCTGCTAACGTGAATTTGGTCACATATAATCGTTGCTTGTTTCACAATAAATAACATCTTAATTCTTCGTAACAATTGAGGAAAGATACCTGATGGAACAAAAAAGTGTAGACGCTAAGGAGATCGGCGCTATTGCTGAGAAATGGCGTGACAAAAAAGGCAGTCTCATCATGGTTTTGCA
>CAYMGX010000335.1:0-1781 GCA_964390065.1 uncultured Fibrobacter sp.
GCTGTGTCTGTTGCACAACTCCTGCTTATAAAATTAGTAAAAAAGTGAAATAATTGTTAATAAGTTTATGTATTTAGTTAATTGATACACAACCCAATAACTTGCATTAACAGCATTATTGTATTATCTTTCAGATAGTTAAATATTCAACCGATATGCAAGGCAATAAAACCGATGACGAGAAGCTTTTTTATCAATTCAGCCTGCAGAGCCGGATTCCTGAAGGTAATTTTTACAGGAGGTTAAAAACTGCACTGGATTTGTCCTTTCTTAAGAAGAAAGCTGCTCCTCTTTATGGTAAATGTGGTCAGCAAAGTATTGATACTGCTGTGTTTTTTAAAATGGTCCTGGTTGGTTACCTGGAGAATATTACATCCGATCGTCAGCTGATTGATTTTTGCAGCATGCGGATGGATATTCTTTATTTCTTAAATTATAATATAGATGAGCCCTTGCCCTGGCATAGTACCATCAGCCGTACCAGACAGCTTTTTGGTGAGGAACTCTTTGAAGAACTCTTCAATAAGGTTCTTGAAATGTGTATTGAAAAGGGGATGGTTGCCGGACATACCCAAGCTGTTGATGCCGCTTTTGTCAAGGCCAATGCTTCGCTGGATAGTCTTGAAATTAAGAAAGCTCCCTGTGATCCCGGTGAATACATTAGTGAGAGTTTCCGCCTGAATGAAGAACCTATACGGAAAGCGTTCAATGATCGTAGCAATAGCGATCAAAATACGATGAATGCTCAAAAGCATGAACTGGATGAAGTAAGCAGGCGCCAGAAGAACTGGCAGGAAAATCCTGATACTAACCACCGGCTCCGGTGTGATGATACCAGGGCTCGCTATCTGAGCAATCACACCCATTATAGTCCTACAGATCCCGATGCACGCATTGCTGTAAAACCCGGTAAACCCAGAAACCTTGTTTATCTTAGCAATCTCTCTGTTGATACAGCCAATCACGTTATTACCAACATACAGGCCGATTTTGCCGACAAGAAAGACAGCCGGTATCTTCAATCCATTATTGAGAACACCTCTAAAAGGCTGAACAAATTTGGCTTTCATATTGAAAACATTCTAGCCGATACAGGTTATAGCAGCGGTGAGAACTACAAGAAGCTTGAAGAATCTGGTATTCGTGCATATATTCCTGCTCACGGGCAGTATCAAGGCGGACGCGAAGGGTTTACTTATGAAACGAATGAGGACCGATGGAAATGCCCTAATAATAAACACCTGACATTCAGAAAAATAAAAACAGATGCAAAAGGCAATCAGTTCCGCCTGTATTATACCAAACGAAGTGATTGTAAAGACTGCCCTCTAAAAGCACAGTGTATAGGGAAACAACCTGAATGTCGTTTGTTAATTACCATCTATAAGGATTATTATGAAAGAACTATAAAACGAGTGAACAGTTCCTTTGGAAGGCGAATGAAATATCTTCGACAAAGCACTGTGGAACCTGTTTTTGGATCACTGATCAATTATTTTGGAATGCGAAAAGTGAATACCCGTGGAATTGATTTAGCGCACAAATCAATGCTGATGTCTGCAATTGCTTACAATCTCAAGAAATACATGAAATACAGCCCGAGAACCATTAATCTGAAGGTGGAAACAATGCCGTGTTATATTCAAATGATCCGCGATTTTTTTACTCTTCTATTTTCAGTCAAAAATTATCAATATAGATTTTAAAAATACCTCAGTACAACTTTTTTTGTTCCTTGTCTGAATATCCAGACTTTTAAAAAAGTATTGTGCAACAGTTAC
>CAYMGX010000336.1:0-1725 GCA_964390065.1 uncultured Fibrobacter sp.
ATTTAAATATTTTTGGCTAGGAATGGCTTTTATTTTCTTGTAATTTTGTGTAAATTTATTACATAAAATCAGGGCTTCGTCAGATACAATTTTGGATTACTGTGAACTGGGATTTTTTTTTAACCTCAAAATTTGGTAGATAAAACGCAAAGTGATAAATTTGCGACTCATTAAAAAAAAGAAGTATGATTATTGTACCTATTAAGGAAGGCGAAAACATTGAAAGAGCACTTAAAAAATTCAAACGTAAATTTGAGAAAACAGGTGTTGTAAAGGAATTAAGATCCAGACAAGCATTTCAAAAACCGTCCATGCGTAATCGTGAAATGGTAAAAAAAGCGATTTACGTTCAGCATATGCAGCTAGAAGAGGAATAGGTTTTCCTTACAAGGTAGGGGATAATCCAAAATATCTAACGGCCCGTAATATTATCCCGACACCTATGAGGCATTTTGGTGGTTTTTTACAATATATCCAGTATATTAAGAAATATTCTGCTCACACGGTTCGTTCGTACAAAACGGATCTTGAGCAGTTTTTTGCTTTTTGTTCCCTGAGTGAAGAAGCAGACGAGGCCGGGATCAGCCATCACCAGATCCGCAGCTGGATTGTTTACTTGATGGATTCCGGAGAAACTGCAAGGACTGTTAACCGCAAAATATCTTCTCTCAAGACCTATTTTAAGTATCTGATCAGAGAGGGGCATATAACGATGAATCCGGTTTCAAAAGTACTGACTCCAAAAATGAGCAAAAAACTGCCTGTTTTTGTTTGTGAAGAAGCCATGGATCATTTGCTGGATGACATCCAATACGGGACAGACTATGAAGGACTCAGGAATCGTACCATATTGGAAACATTTTATAATACCGGCATCCGGATTTCGGAATTGATTCATTTGAAGTTCAGGGATATTGATTTTGACCAAAAGGTATTTAAGGTATTGGGAAAGAGGAATAAGGAGCGCATGGTGCCTTTGAGTCAGGATTTTACTTCTGTTTTGCAGCAATATGCCCAGGTGCGGCAGCAAAATTTTGGATTGGACCCGGAAGGATGGTTCTTTGTAAATAAAAAGGGAATGAAGCTGAATCCGCGATCGGTATACCGGATTGTGCATCATTTTTTAAGTATGGTAACCACATCGGATAAAAAGAGTCCCCATGTTCTAAGGCATACCTTTGCCACACACATGTTAAACCAGGGAGCAGATCTGAATACCATCAAAGAATTACTGGGTCATGCAAATTTATCTGCAACAGAAGTTTATACACACAATACCTTTGAAAAGTTAAAAACAGTATATAAACAAGCTCATCCAAGAGCATAAATATTAAGGAGGAAATAATCATGAATATCAGAATTAACGCTTTAAAGTTTGATGCCGATGTAAAGTTGACTGATTTTATAGAAAAAAAAGTCGCCAAATTAGCTCGTTATTTCGATGATATTATTGAAGCGGAAGTCATTCTTAAGTTGGATAATACTGCAACCTTAGAGAATAAAATTGTTGAAATCAAGTTGGAGATTCCAGGCTATGATTTATTTGCACAGAAACAAAGTAAAACTTTTGAAGAATCCACTGATTTAGCTGTAGATGCAATGAAGCAACAAATTCAAAAACATAAAGAGAAGCTGCGCGGACACAATTAAGAAAAATATTTTTTGTGATATAAATAAATTGTTATACATTTGCGAACCGATTTTGGAGGGTATTGCCGATGTAGC
>CAYMGX010000337.1:0-1716 GCA_964390065.1 uncultured Fibrobacter sp.
TATTGTAAAAGTATTGATATAATTTATATTAGAATTAATTGTGAATAAAAAATACACTTTACCGTCATCATATAATCCATTATTTGAAAATATATCAATCTATGTCGACAGTACTGAGGAAAACGGAGCATTCTGCTTCGATTCATTACTCCCTGGAAGCTATACCATTAATTCAATTGACATCAGTGGAAACAGAGGGGCACTCAGTTACAATATCATATCATCACATGATACATCAATACTTGCATCTGACACACTCCGTAGATTTGGAACCATGCTGTGTTCATTTACTGACTCATCAAGTGATACCGCACGATATGCATATATACCCGGAACAACACTTGCAGCGAGAATTCATAATGGAGTCGCTCTGATTTCCCATGTTCCATCAGGCATACTGCCATCGATACGCTGTATAAGTACCACATTACAGGATTCCGATTATGTAATAGCATCAAATGCTCTCATACGTGCTGGTGACACCACGGTAATTCCTGATATCACGTCATTTAAATATTCACGTGAGATCCAACTAAACACAAGCACCAATGGTGCGGGCATTACAGAAACGATCTCCGATTTTGCAGTGCTGATCAGGCTTACGCGTGAAAATTTTTCGTTTGATCAGGCACAACCTGACGGTCAAGACCTTCTGTTTACAAAAAATGACCAGACTCTACTTCGCTTCGAGATCGAACGCTGGGACACTCAGTTACAACAGGCTGAACTATGGGTAAACGTTGACACAATTCATGGCAATAATGCAACACAATCAATTATTATGCATTGGGGTGGCCCTGAAATTCCTGTATCATCCCGGAATACGCCCGTTTTTGATACTTCAGCTGGCTACACTGCAACCTGGCACCTCAACAGCAACAGTTTGGATGCAAGCGTTAACGGCTACAACAGTGCATCATGCAGTGCAATTGACACAATTGGCATAATCGGCGGCTGTAAAAAATTTGATGGCAACGATTCAATCGTCATCCCATCACTGCTTGACACTCAAAAAACAGTAACATTAAGCGCATGGGCCCGTCTTGATTCATCGAATGCCGGCGGTGATATTATCTCGATTGGTGATGCAATCCTTTTACGTATGGACTTTCTTAAGGACAGTCTTGGAACTATAGGTTCGATACATATAAATGATGGCATTTACTATAGCAACATCATGTCGAAACAATTTCTCGCTGGAAGCGGATGGCATTTAATTACGTTTGTTTTTGACAATGAATTGAAAGAGCGTACATTACTCATTGACGGATCAATTGTTTACAAAACTACCGGTGCAACTACCTCAATTACTTATACCGGCGTTGGTAAAAATACTATTATTGGAAAACACGGTAATGGTAAAACTGAATTCGGTTTTATCGGGTGCATTGACGAAGTCAGAGTATTCAGAAAAGCACTTACACCTGATTATGTGAGACTTTGTTACATGAACCAGATAAACAATAGCAGCTTTGTTCATTTTGTTAAGTAATCGGAATTTACGATATATAGAAAACACAATCGTGATATACATAATAAGTAAAGGGGTGCACAGTATGATTAAAACAAAGCTGTTTTCAGGATTAGCAATGTCGCTATTAATTTTGAGTCAATTTACAAGTGTAGCAGCACTTGACAATGGTCTCTGCAAAACACCGCCAATGGGGTGGAACAGCTGGAACTGTTTCGGACCTAATATTGATGAGACTAAAATCA
>CAYMGX010000338.1:0-1626 GCA_964390065.1 uncultured Fibrobacter sp.
CCCCGTACACCTTTGCGAATTGTCCTGAACAAGCTCACGGAAGTAAAACAACTGCCATTACAGGATATTCCTCTCTCTACCGTATACCGCTGTCTCAGGCAGTATCACGTGAAAAGACCAATCCCAGCAAGCGGGAAAGTGCAGAAACGGTTTGCACATCAGTTTCCAAATGATCTATGGCAGGGGGATGTCATGCATGGCATTTACATAAAGGAGAGTTCTGCACCTGCAAGGAAGACGTATCTGGTTGCATTCATTGATGATTCAACACGGCTTATTGTTGGAGCAAAGTTCTTTTACTCGGAAGCAACAGTATACATAAAAGAGGTGTTCAGGGATGCAGTGCTTACCTATGGTGTGCCTTCAAAACTATATCTAGACAATGGTAGAAACTTCCTTGCAGAGGATATAGCGATCGCCTGCGCATCAATGAAGTGTGCATTAATACACTCAACGCCATATTATCCTGAAAGTAAAGGCAAAATTGAGAGGTTTTTCAGAACTGTCAGGGATTGCTTCATATCGTGTATGAGTAAAGTCAGCACTATAGAGGAGCTTAACCATCACTTTACTGCCTGGCTTAATAATGACTATAACCGCAAAGGTCACTCTGCACTGGATGGAGTATCACCTATTGACGCATACCTTAACAAAGCGCAGATGCGTATAAGGCGGCTTGGATCGGATATCGATCCTGCAGATATATTCTGCAAAAAAGAAACACGCATCGTTGCAAAAGATGGAACGTTCAGGGTTAATAACATTATTTACGAAGCAGAGGAACAGCTTATTGGACAAAAAATTGTTGTTTTGTATGACAAAGATGATGTGGCAAAAAAAGTCAAAGTATTCGATGGTGAATGTTTTATCCATACAGCCACACCTGTTGATTTCATTTCAAATGCTCATGCAAAACGTAAACCCATAGAATCAACTGATAGTAGTGACGAAAGGATTATTTAACATGATACGTGCAGCATTCAATATAAAAGAAATTCCGTTTTCTAAAGAAATCAAAACACAGCGTCTCTTTACACATAATCAATTTAATGAATTCTGTTCACGCTTAATGTTGCTTTGTAATAATCGTGGAATAGGTCTCTTTACAGGAGATGTTGGTTGCGGAAAGTCAACAGCAATACGCTACGTCCTTGAATCGTTGAGTCCCCAGACTCATCGGGTGGTGTATCTTTACCGGGGCCTGGATAACATTGGTACCTTCTATTCACAGTTGGCTGCGGAGCTTGGGATTGTGCCCAAATTTAGAAAGCCGGATGTTGCAAATCAGGTTTTAACGACTATTAATGAATTTTTTGTACAACAGAAAATTCAGGTAGTTCTGGTTATCGATGAAGCACACCTGCTTAAACCGGAAATATTCGATGAAATCAGGTTACTGCATAATAACCAGTTCGATTCGTGTGATTACCTGTCAACTGCTCTGGTGGGACAGCCACCTTTAAAGAAGATGATTACGCTCACTAAATATCTACCCCTGAGACAAAGGATAAGTGTCGCGGCGAATATCGCTGCAATGACAAAAGAGGTGGCTATGGAATACTTCGACCATCAGTTGCGTATTGTCAATGCATCCAAAGCAATTTTTCTCGACAATGCTGTTGAAAC
>CAYMGX010000339.1:0-1594 GCA_964390065.1 uncultured Fibrobacter sp.
ACCAGCCGAATGACCAAAGGTATCATTAACCATTTTAAAATGATCAATATCAATTAAATAAATTCCAATAACGTCCTCATCCGCAGACAAACTCCTTTTCTCCTGTCTGATGAGCGACTTCGCTTTGTTTCTGACAAATACATTTAGTTTGTTATCAATAAACTCAAAAGCATATCTCCGGTTATATAGATTTGTCAACGGGTCATGCAGTGAAAGCTCTTTGAGTTTTTCGTTTGCATCATTCAACTGGATTGTCCGCTCCCTGACTTTCTCTTCCACATTTTCATAAAGCCGCGCATTTTCAATTGATATTGATGCCTGTGATGACAGAATGTTTAAAAGCTCCAGCCGCTCAGATGTAAACACATGATCAGACAGATTATTTTCCAGATATACCACACCCTTTAACCGGTTCTGATAGATAACCGGCATACACAGTACCGATTTAATCTGTTTACTCGTAATATAGCGATTATTTTGCCAGCGGCCATCTGAGCAGGCGTCTTTAATAACAACACTTTCCATGGTTCTGATAACATAGTGAACGATTTCAGGGCACAGATCCATACTATCCGTAAACACAACCGATTCAATATAAAACTGATTATCAGTTTCATTTTTAAGCAACAAACACCCCCGCTGGGCACCGGCATTTTCTATCATCGTGTGCATCAGAATTCTTAACAATTTGTCAATTTTAATTTCACTTGATATTGCTTGTGTCGATTTCAGAATAGATACCATGTCAATCGAATTGTGGTGTGAGACTGATGTCGTTGCTTTTTTAATTATGGTTGTATCATTCACTGAAGCATTAGTATCATTTGCCATAAAAAAGTGAGTATAGTACTTCTCCATAAGAGCTGCTTTACGATCAGCTCCCCACTGTTTATACAAATAATAGGCTTCCCGAATGTAGGCTTTCCCGATTGTTTCAACACCTTTCTCAATCCAGAATTTTCCGTATAATTCATTACAGAGTGCCTTAAATTGAATGAAATCATTTTCACCAAATGAATCCATCGTCCTTTTAAAAAGATCAACGATACTATCAAGTGAACCATGTTCCGCTATTGCCATTTGTTGACACAGTAAATAATATTTATGTGCAAAGTTTGCAGGACAATTATCCGCCCATACGTTCAATTTTTTAAGGATTGTGCACAGCGTATCCTTCATAGTTGCATGTTCCAGAGAGGATACGGCATTCCATTTACTGGTAATAATCAAACCCTTAAACAAATAATAATCGGGTGTTGTAAAATCCGGGGTCTCAACTGTGCTGACTTTCTCAATCAGTAAGGACCATTTTTCGGCCTCATCCATGTTGCCTAAAACAATATTGACAAAGGTATTATGATGATAAAATCTTCGCAAATACTGCAAACCGCTGATTTTTTTAATATTCTCAATCATTTCAGTATCTTTTTTTTCAGAATCCAGTAATTCGTTATTTTGCAGTGGATCACTACTGGATGGAATTGTCAGAAATTTATCAATTGCATATGTAACAATTTGAGTTAACAACAATGGCACTGTACCTTTAACCTGCTTAAGAAAAACCGCTGCTCTTTCCGCATCATCCTTGCACTCT
>CAYMGX010000340.1:0-1560 GCA_964390065.1 uncultured Fibrobacter sp.
AGCCTTTAAACATGTATATCCTTGTATTTTCTGGGTAAATTCCATTTTTCGAAATGAACATTTCTTCCTCCCCCTCTCCTATGGGAGAGGGGGCCGGGGGGAGAGGTCAGGGAGGTCTGGTTGGCACAAAGTTTGATCAGAATACAAATTAGAAAAAAACTTAAATGTGAAATAACAAACACAATTACCTAAATCAGGAGGTCTGTATGAACGCTCTAATTCGTCACAACAACCCGGTTGGCAGCCTTACATCATGGCTGGACAGTTTCTTTGATGAACCAATATTTGAATCACTCGACCGGGAAGTCTCCGGTACATTCCCGAAAGTCGACATTTCTGAAAATGATGCAACCTACACAATCAAAGCGGATTTACCGGGACTCGATAAAAGTGATGTTTCTATCACTATAGAAAATGGTACACTTACAATACAGGGTGAGAAAAAAGAGGAGCATAAGAAAGAACACGGGAAATACTATCATCTCGAACGCAGCTATGGAAAATTCGAAAGAAGTTTCATGCTTCCCGATGAAGTCGTGGCTGACAGGATCGATGCAAAAATGCACAATGGTGTTCTTGAACTGACACTACCAAAAACAGAAAAGGCTACACCAAGAGCGATTGAGGTTAAGATCGAGTAGACCTGACCTCTCCCCCAGCCCCTCTCCCATAGTGAGAGGGGAGCCTCCGGAGTTATGGGCTCAGTTTATACCTGTTATTCCAATCTTATAAACACAGAAACTCGTGTACTACCTTCCGGTACATTCCGTACCACGGAATGTACATCTCTTCCTCCCCCTCTACCGCTTGCGGACGACGCATCGAAGTGGTCGAAGGACCAGAGGGGGCCGGGGGGTGAGGCCTCGGGGTCGCAGGAAACACATCATTGAAAACTCGAAGTCTCACTTCGATTTTTCAATGATCGTTAAACAAATGTTAAATCAGTTCTTTTTAGAATAGCGGAAATAAAGCGACATGTCAATTGCGACAAGAACCATATTCACACCATAGAGCCAGATCACCCAATCAAATGAGTAGAAAACTTTATGCATTATCCCGCTTGCATACCCGGCAATGACAATGCTCATAAACAGCGGACTCTTGCCTGAAACTTTTTTAGTCTGTAAGGCCTTAGCGATTGAAACAGGCCAACTTAAGCCAAAACACACTAACATTAAAACTTCGAATATACTCAATAGAAAACCTCGTCGTATTTAATTATAAATCAATACTTTAAATTATAAAACGCAGCGACAGGGTTGGGCGTTTTTAATCCAGCCTCACACGACCCTCAAAAACAACTTCTGCCGGCCCGGTCATCATAACCGGATCTGTTACCTCGCCACCCCAGGATATATCAAGATCTCCACCTGGAAGATGTACTGTTACCGATTTATCATGTAATGCATTGATTATCCCCGAAACTACACTTGCACATGCCCCTGTTCCGCAAGCCAGCGTCTCCCCACATCCCCGCTCCCACACTCTCATCTTTAACTCATTGTTTGACAACACCTTAATAAATTCTACATTTGTTTTTTTAGGAAAATAGCTATTTTT
>CAYMGX010000341.1:0-1510 GCA_964390065.1 uncultured Fibrobacter sp.
TTCTACTTTGTTAGAATGAAATAATATAATTCTCGTGCACAAAGTATATTTACAATAAAGAAAGGTAATTTTATAAGTACATATATAATGGGGGTAAGAGCAGTGCCGCAGATCAGGGTAAAAAATCAAGGGTCAATATTAGGGACCTTCTTAAAAAATTTACAAATGAGTTTAGCGATCTGTTTTGGTGCTACAATAAAGACCGCAACACTCCGGCGTTTCAGTATCTCTGTGGCCTGATGCAAGCACGGGGAGGCAAGAATATGGAACGAATGACTGCTATAGTTCCTGACAGTGAATATCAGACAATTCAACAATTTATCAGCGATTCCGGATGGGATCACCAGCAAGTAATGAATCGAGTCGCAGAGGTAGCAGACGAACTCATCGGCGATGAGTTTGATAGTTGTTTGCTTCTTGATGAGAGTGGAATTAGAAAAAAAGGGACCAAATCAGTCGGCGTTGCACGACAATGGTTGGGTAATATCGGTAAAGTTGACAATGGGCAGGTAGGCGTTTTTGCTGCTTTGTGTAAAGGAACCTGCGCAACACTGGTTAATGGGCGCATTTATCTTCCTAATGAATGGACTGAGAATAAGGGACGATGTGTTGATGCAAAGATTCCATTGGATGATCGAACCTTCTTAACCAAGGACGAGATTGCCTTGCAAATGGTCACGCAAGCACGGGCAAGCGGGATGCGTTTTGGATGGGTTGGAGCTGATGGTGGATATGGTAAGGGCCTTTCGTTTTGTTCAGAATTAGAGCGGTTAGGTGAAACTTTTATTGTTGATATTCACTCTGATTTTCATATGTATCGCAATGATCCCAAGCCTTATATACCTGAGGACAAAGGTGGAAGGGGCAGGAAACCCAGCAGATATCAAACCGATCAGAAGTCAATCCGTGTTGATGCTTGGGTTGCAAAACAAAAAGAGAGAAAATGGACAACTATCACATTACGGGATTCGACAAAAGGTGCTTTAAAATATGACGTGTTATCTGAAATGGTATGGTTGATGTCAAAGGAAACAGGAGAAACCCATAGGTGGCATCTTGTAGTACGACGAAATGCAGAAACCCATAATGATTATAAATACTCATTATCAAATGCAGCAGAAGAAACACCACTTCAGCGTCTTGCATATATGCAGGGACAACGTTTCTGGATAGAACGAGCCTTTGAAGACTGCAAGGGTAACTGTGGAATGGCAGATTATGAGGTAAGAAGCTGGGCTGGGTGGCATCATCATATGGCGTTGGTTTTTGTGGCCGAACTATTTATGCTAAAGGAACGAACTCTATGTGCAAAAAAACATCCACTGTTGACATGTGCAGATGTGGAATCGATGCTTGAATATTTTCTGCCAAAGAAAGAATTGACACCAGAAGAGTTTATTCAATCAATATTGAAACGACATAAAGTACGACAGGCATTGATAGATGCTGCAGAAAAAAGGTCCGAATTCTTCTTAAGAAACAGGGCTAAATGCATTCTAACAAAGTAGAA
>CAYMGX010000342.1:0-1509 GCA_964390065.1 uncultured Fibrobacter sp.
GAAAAGTCAGTAAAGAACTAATCATGGACAAAACAGGAAAACTCCCTGATACCCATCTTCATTGTGCAGTTCTTGCGGAAACGACATTGCGGGCTGCTCTTGATAATTATGAGAAAAGAAATATAAATTAATAGGAAAATGTGTATGCGAACTTATTTTGACTGCGTTCCCTGTTTTGTAAATCAGACGCTGGGGTTGGTAAAATGTGCAAATGGTACAGAATGTCAGGCTGAAGATGCCTTGAAACAGGTTTTAACAAATCTGGCATCAATTGATTATTCATCTGCACCGCCGGTTATGGCGCAAAAAATTTACAGGACGCTATATCAAGTGTATGGAGAAAGAGATTTTTATTATCACGAAAAACAAAGGTTTAACACGCTGGCACTCGAAGTGTTACCGGAAATTATTAAAAAAATCAATGGTGCAGAAGATGTTTTTACTGAAAAAGTGAAGCTCTCGATTGCTGCAAATATCATTGATTTTGGAAAAAATGCAAATCTGACTGAGCACGATGTTTTCAGAAGTCTTGATGAAGCAATGACACGGGAGATCGATCGCGAAAAGATACAAAATCTTAAAAACGTAATCGATAAAGCAGATAACATTCTGTATCTTTGTGATAATACCGGGGAAATTGTATTTGACAGACTTCTGATAGAATCGATGCCGCTAAAGAAAATTACATGTGCAGTCCGGGGAAAACCCGTAATTAATGATGCTACTCTGGAAGATGCAAAAACAAGTGGTTTGATTGATATTGTCAACGTTATCGCAAATGGTTCTGATGCGCCCGGAACAGTGCTTGATGACTGTTCTCCTGAATTTCGTAAAGCGTTTGATGATGCAGATCTGATCATCGCAAAAGGGCAGGGTAATTATGAAACACTAAGCGGTATTGAAAATAAAAGAATTATTTTTATGCTTTTAGTAAAGTGTAGTATTGTTGCAAGGGATATAGGATCTCCAACAGGCATGTTTGTTATTCATGATAAGCTATGCAATTGATTGAATCTATATCAAACTGTAACTAATCTTTGAAACAAATAACCTGGAGAATGAATAAGTGAGTGGATTTAATGCACGGCAAATTGGCGTAGTCAGAAGTGAACACGCAGTGCCTGAAAATACTCCCATCCAACCGGTCTTTGCAGAGGATTGCAGAGGGCAGATTGAATTGTTTCCTGAATTTGAAGAAGGGCTTCAGGATATCGAGGGCTTTTCTCATCTTATTATCCTCTACTGGCTTCATAGAGCCGATGGTGCAAAAATGCTTGTTAAGCCGTTTCTTGAGGATAAAGTACATGGTATCTTTGCAACCCGAACACCAGTCAGGCCTACCCCCATCGGTTTGTCAATAGTCAGATTACTGGAAAGAAAAGGGAATGTTTTATATGTTCAGGGTGTAGATATGCTTGACGGAACTCCGGTGGTTGACATAAAGCCATACTCAGTCAGATTTGACTCCTTCCCTGATGCACGAAGCGGATGGATGGATGGTGTTGACAA
>CAYMGX010000343.1:0-1508 GCA_964390065.1 uncultured Fibrobacter sp.
TCTACGGTCAGCAGATGCGTTTTAATGTTTATCGTCCCAAAAATATTAAAACAAGTGGATATAAGCATCCAATACTCATTTGGGCAAATGGGTACAGGGACAACCCGGAACCAAATGGTAAATGTGTTCTTGACCGTAATCAAAACTGGTGTGGGCAGTATTTACCGATTTTACAGCATCTTGCCTCGCACGGTTTTGTCGTGGTGGCCTCACTAAGTACTGCTACCGGAACAGAGCCTTATCCAACACTTACTGGTATGGACTGGATTATCAAAGAAAATGATGATCCTAACAGTCCATATTATCAGTGTCTTGATACATCCAAAATCGGCCAATATGGTCACTCGTTTGGTGGAATGTCAACCTGCATGACTGCATCTGACCCTCGATACAAGGCGCTTATGACAATTTGCGGAACAGCTGAGCTTAAGGGTGTTCATACACCGATGCTATTCCACTGTGGTGGAAGGGACAATACAGTGAAGTGCGATGGTGTCAGGAATGTTTTCCTTTCGGTCAAAGATCAACCAGCCATGTTTATCAACGAGCTTGATTCGGATCATGGTAGTTGGGTTTACCAGCAAGCAAAGGGTGTTTCGCTATCTGCAGCAGCTGCGTGGTTTAGGGTATTCCTTATGAATGATACTGCGAACCGCAAGTATTTCTTTGGTTCGAACTGCACATTCTGTTCAGATTCACGTGTGAAGGTTGAACGTAACAGTCTTATGACACAGTAATTTTTGTTAGACTATTAGAGTTTTCAATCCGGCATTTACAGTGTCAGGTACACCAGACGCCGTAAATGCCGGATTTTAGTAGTAGTCATAAGACCCGACTACAAAACCGCAGCTCAATTATATATTGTATTAGTGACCAGAGATCATATTGGTATTTAATTTGCACTCGCAATAATATTCGAGGTCTATCAGTTTTTTTATTACCATATAGGGGATAATAATAAAGAATTCGCCTGGCGTTTTAAACTTGCTGGAATCCTGATCGGTACAACAAAAAAACAAAAATAATCTGCGCACTTTTAAAAACAGTATCATATATTAATCAGAGTAGCTACTGCCATTATCATTAGACTAACCGGAAGTGTTGTATGCAAATCAAGTGCATTGCCCGGCTTTTAACATTTGTATATGTAACAGCAACCTTTGTGCATCACCTATCCGCACAGACTATCACCAAAAATCAAATTGGTGTTCAGGGTGAGTACCACTATGAATACTGGATGGATTATGGTACTGCCAATAAGTGTGCCATGACACTTGGGGATGATGGTAATTTCAGTTGTTCCTGGGATTCTGTTAATAACATATTATTTAATAAAGGCAGGATGCCAGGTGAAAAGAATCAGATAATTAATTACTCAGCCGACTATAATCCAGCGGGAAACTCATATATGGGTGCCTATGGATGGACAAAAAATCCGCTTGTTGAGTATTACATTGTTGACAGTTGGGGATCATGGAAACCCCCCGGGCTAACATCAAAAGGAACTC